>CALHKJ010000283.1 GCA_938033975.1 uncultured Saprospiraceae bacterium
CTAATTAATAAGAATCATTTTCAAAAATTGATAACAATTGTCAATGGAAAACAATAATATCTGGATAGGCGGTAAAGATCTCACAAGAGATGAAGAGTTTATCAGAGAATCTCAGAATGAGTTCAATGGCTTGACTCCTGAGAAGGCAGCTGAAGCCGCTGAAAAAGTACCTACCAACAGAAGGGACTTCCTTAAGTTTTTAGGTTTTGGTCTAGGTGCAGCAACAGTTGCTGCAGGCTGCGATATACCAGTAAAAAGAGCTTTGCCTTATGTTGTAAAACCTGATGCGATCGTACCAGGAGTTGCAACTTACTACGCATCATCTTATGTGGAAGGAGGAGACTACTGTCCTATTATTGTGAAAACAAGAGAAGGAAGGCCTATCAAAATTGAAGGAAACTCAATGAGTGCAATGACAGGAGGTGGAACTTCTGCTAGAGCTCAAGCCAGCGTACTTTCTCTTTATGATACCAACAGATACAAAAAGCCTATGCTTGATGGGGAAGCTACGGATTGGGCTAGCCTTGATAAAGCAATAACAGACAGATTAAGATCTGCAAAAGGAATTAGATTGGTAACAAATACCATCTTAAGCCCAACTGAAAAAAGAGCAATCCAAAGATTCCAAGCTAAGTATCCAAGTGCACAAGTTGTAACTTATGATCCAGTATCAGCAGCGGCTCTTTTGGAAGCAAATGAAAGATCTTTTGGAGATAGAGTAGTACCTAATTATAGATTTGACAAAGCAAACTTAATTGTAAGTTTTGATGCAGACTTTTTAGGAACTTGGATTTCACCGGTTGAGTACACTACTCAATACATGAAAAACAGAAGAGTATCTGGAGCCAACTCAAAAATGTCAAGACATATCCAAGTGGAAAGTCACATGTCTATGACTGGTTCAAATGCAGATAACAGAATACTTGTAAAACCTTCAGAGCAAGGAGTTGCTATTGCCTACCTAGCATCTAAAATTGTAGGAGGTTCAGCACCAGCGTTTTCTAATGCTGCTGCGAAAAAAGCTTTAGATAAAGTTGCCAACCAATTGAATGCCAATAGAGGTAGTTCATTGGTGGTAGCATCATCAAATAATGTTAGTGAGCAAATTCTAGTAAATGCAATCAACAGTTCTTTGGGTAACCTTGGAACAACTGTTGATTTTGCAAATGCATCACTACAGAGACAAGGAAGTGAAAGAGAACTGAAAATATTGGTTGATCAATTGAAAGGTGGTTTGGTAGATACCATCATCTTCAATAATTGTAACCCAGTATTCGAATTTGCAGGTGGAGCTGTATTGAATGAAGCAATGAACGGAGCATATAAAATTTCTTTAGGTTACACGCCTAATGAAACAAACGCTTCCGCAAATGCCATTGCGCCAATTCACCACACACTAGAAAGTTGGGGAGATGCAGAACCAAAGAGAGGACAGATCTCAATGATCCAACCCACAATCTCACCTTTGTTTGATACAAGACAAGCAGGTTTAAGTTTATTGAACTGGGCTGGAGCTGCTCCTTCAGGAAAGCAACCTTACTTAAGCTTTATGAAGCAAGTTTGGAGAGATGGCGCTTTCGCAAATCAATCAAATTTTGTTGGTTTCGATGGCTTCTGGAATAAGATATTAAAAGAAGGTGTTTATAGATCTGGTGGCGGTACATCTGCTCCAGAATTCAACGGAAACGTTGCTGGTAACATGTCTAAGGTAAGCAAGCCTTCAAACTCAGATCTTGAGATTTCATTTTACGAAAAGGTGAGCATCGGAAACGGGGTATTTTCAAACAACCCATGGTTGCAAGAAATGCCTGATCCAGTAGATAGGACTTCATGGGGTAACTACCTTGCTGTTCCAATTGACTTTGATGGTGTGAAAAGAATCAACGGTTTCAATGGCCTAGTTGATGGAGATTTGGTTGAACTTACGATTGGAGACAAAACAGTAACTGTACCAGTTATCCAACAGTTTGGACAAATGCCAGGTACTGTAGCATTAGCAATGGGATACGGAAGAGAAGCAACAGGAATTTGTGCAGATGGAGTTGGAGTTAACGTAAATGATTGTATCCCTGTAGTTGATAACTTGACACAGTATTATAATACCAATGTTTCTGTTTCTGGAAAGGTTGGAAAAGAAAAGAACTTCTCTTGTGTACAATATCACAATTCATACGGTGTAACTGCCAAAGATGAAGATGGTAATACGATCAATGCCGATGAAGCTGCATTGGGTATGGCTTATGGAATGGGAGGATATCAAGGTTCTTTGGTTGACAGATCAGTTCTATATACAACCAACATTAAAGATCTTGGTAAGACCATTGATAAAGTAAAGCATAAGAGAGAAGAGGCACAACACCTAAACGATCAAACACTTTATCCTTTTGATGAATATACTGCAGAGAAATATGCTCAAGGACATCACTGGGGTATGCACGTGGATACACAAACTTGTACAGGTTGTAATGCATGTACAGTTGCTTGTATGGCAGAAAACAATGTTCCAGTAGTAGGTAAGAGAGAAGTAAGTAGACACCATGAAATGACATGGTTGAGAATTGATAGATACTATTACGGTGATTTAAAAAATCCTAATGTTGTTTATCAACCAATGATGTGCCAACACTGTGACAATGCACCCTGTGAAAATGTATGTCCGGTAAACGCAACAAACCATAGTTCAGAAGGATTGAACCAAATGGCTTATAACAGATGTGTAGGTACGAGATACTGTGCCAACAACTGTCCATATAAAGTGAGAAGATTCAACTGGATGGATTATACGACAGCGGATATCTTCCCTGCCAACCAAGTACCAATCAATGGTGAAACAACTCCTTATGGAGCTGATAACTTGACAAGAATGGTATTGAATCC
>CALHKJ010000284.1 GCA_938033975.1 uncultured Saprospiraceae bacterium
TCTGATTCTTCTACATTTATGTAAATGTCTTTAAGATAAATATCACTTAAATACAATTCACTTTTTAAAACACTCATTAAATTGTTAGATAAAGACGAACTGATTTCACTTCCAGAAAATAGTGTGTCTCCTTTCATGTCTACCCCAGCTACATTCCAGACTTTAATTCCTCTTTTGATACTAAGTGAGACACTATCGATTTGTATATTGATATCTAATTTCTCAGAAAATTTATCTGATATGTAGTCCACAGCCCAATTCTGGAAAGCAGGTCTGGTAAGCGTAAAGGACAATAAAATGAAAAGGAATGCAATCACTATAAAGAACCAGTATAGGATTCTAAGCCACTTGGGTACTCGCCGTGATTTTTGCTCTTCTGTCAATTTGAATAAATTCTCTAAAAGAATTAACAACATAAAGGTCGGAAACAATCACCAAAACCCCATAATTAACGCTTTCTTAATTGTTTAAAAGCTTAAAAAGACTTACAACTTGCTTTGCTTCTTTGACATCATGCACTCTTAGGATTTTTGCTCCTTTTTGTAGTGCCTGCAAATGCAGGGCTGAACTAGCTGCCAAACTTTCCGAAGGAGATATGTTTAAAGGCTTGTAAATCATTGATTTTCTGCTCAAACCAACCAATATTGGGCAATCAAGTATTTGAAATACGGATAAATCATTCAGCAATCGATAATTATCTTCTATGCTCTTCCCAAAACCAAAGCCGGGATCTATTAAAATATTATGAATCCCTAAGTTCCTAAGTGCGAAGGTCTTAGTTTTTAAATAAGTCAAAACATCCAAAGAAGTTTCTTGATATTCTGGGCTTAACTGCATAGTTTCTGGGGTATTTTGCATATGCATTAGGCAGTAATAAGTATTGTACTTAGCGACAATGCTGTGTAGTTTCTCATCTATAGCTCCAGCACTAATATCGTTGATCATATCAGCTCCATTGTCGAGACAGAATTCTGCCACTTTTGAGTGTACTGTATCGATACTTATAAATAGCTTTGGATAGCTTTTGCGCAAAAGAAGGAAGTATTCTTTTAATCTTTCAAGTTCATCATCTGGGCTTACAATTTTGGCACCTGGTCTGGTCGACATTGCCCCCAAGTCAATGATATCAGCACCTTCTTTAATCATTTGGTCGATTCTATTGATGAATTCCTGGATAGATTGGATCCTAGAGTCAGGAAAATAGGAGTCGGGAGTTAAATTGATCACTCCCATAATTTGAGGTTTAATAGTAGAGATGGTTTTTATCATATCACGAAATGTAAGGAATTTTTCATATATGTAAATTACATGAAAATCAATGATTGTATATTCGAGGTTCGCATGATAATTGTTATCTTAGCAGCAACGACTTTGATATTAATAATCGACGAGAGGATAAAAAGTGAGAAGAAAAAAAAGCTTTCTACTAGATATTACTGTAGTAATTTTATCAGGAATAATAGCTTCAGTAACATTATCAAGTTTCAATTCAGATAACAGATCGCAGGTAAATCAAAGCGCATCTCAAGAAATTACACAAAACATAAATTTGTTTGGCTTTGATACCCAGAAGTATCATTTCGACCAATATAACATTGAACAAAACATGTACCTAAGTGATTTACTTTTGTACGAAGGAATTAACTTCAAAAAAATTGTTCAATTAGAAAACAATTCCAAAGACATATTCAGTCTAAGAAATTTCAAAGCAGGAAAAGATTTTACATTAATTAGAGATGATGAATGCGGCTCTCCAATCTGCATGATTTATGAGCCGGACAAGTATTCTTATGTTCAATACTTTTTCAATGACAAGGCTACGATTCAAAAGATTAATAAGCCTACTGAGACTTGTCTTGAAACAACCTCGGGAATTATAGAAGGTTCTTTATGGGATGCAATGATTGCAAATGATCTATCCCCAGCACTAATTGATAAGATGGAAGATGCTTTATCAAGTTCAGTTGATTTTTATCATACTCAAAAGGGAGATAAATTTTATCTGTACTATGAGGAGATTTATGTTGACGGAAAAAAAGTTGGTGTAGGAGATGTTTTGGGTGCAAGTTATGAGGATGCTCGTGGAAAGCACTATGCTGTATACTATGAAAATGATAGATATGGAGGTCATTATGATCTTGAAGGACATCCTACAAAAAGCCAGTTTTTGAGAGCTCCGGTAAAATATAGCAGGATCTCTTCCAGATTTAGTTACTCAAGATTTCATCCAATTAAAAAAAGGAGAATTCCTCATTTAGGCACTGACTATGCTGCTGCAACTGGTACACCCATCTTTGCCGTAGCAGATGGATTTGTTGAACGAGCAAGCTACACACGTGCAAATGGTAAATATGTAAAAATTAAACATGATAAAGTATATCAAAGTCAATACTTACACATGTCTGGTTTTGCAAGTGGAATTAAATCAGGTAAGCGAGTTAAGCAAGGTGAAATAATTGGATACGTTGGACAAACTGGCTTAGCTACAGGTCCACATGTTTGTTTTAGGTTTTGGAAAAATGGAAAACAAATAAACCATTTGAGAGAAAACTTTCCTCCAGCAGACCCACTTCCTGCAAACGAATTACCAAAGTTCTTAGATTCAAGAGATGATATTGTGGATGTCTTAAATGATATTCCAAAACCTCGTCAAATCAGAACTATTGCAAGTGCAGAGGAATAAGACTAGGCTTTATCTAATGTAAAAGAAAAGGTCGAACCTTGACCTAATTTACTACTAACATTGATGGTTTGATCGTGGGCTTCTAAAATATGCTTTACT
>CALHKJ010000285.1 GCA_938033975.1 uncultured Saprospiraceae bacterium
GTAAAAAGGCGATTTATGAAGCCATATCAACTAGCCCACCATATCTTGCGAGCCTACCGCCCAATCCAGAACCTACCTTACGAATTAAAGGAGGAAGTATGAATGTTATTCAAGCATTAGCAGCGCAGCTTGCTCCTGATACTATCATACTTAATACTTCGATTCAAAGATTGGAATTTTCAGAAAATGAAGTAGAGGCATTTGCGGAAGCGAAAAAAATAAAAGCCAAAACTGTAATCACCACAATACCACCCAACCTGTTGATCAACACTGTGAGTTTTGTTCCTTCCCTTCCGGAAATGTTTACACGGCTTGCAAAAATGACCCATACTTGGATGTCACAATCTATCAAATTTGCTTTGCGATTTGATGAGCCATTTTGGAGAAATGAAAAACTTTCTGGAACAGTATTTAGTAATGTAGGACCCATTCCTGAAATGTACGATCATTCCAATTTCGAAGATACAGATTATGCCTTGATGGGATTTTTCAACGGCAACTATCATTCAATCTCTACAGATGAGAGAAGGACTATGATTTTGAATCAGTTGAGGAAGTACTACGGAGATAAGGTGGATCAGCATCTCAGTTATCATGAGGAAGTATGGTCTAATGATAAAAATACACATCACCCATATTCTAGCCATATCCTACCCCACCAAAATAATGGAGATGAGCTTTATGCATCACCATTGTATGAGAATAAATTATTTGTGTCTGGTACAGAGACTTCCAGTCATTATCCTGGCTACATGGAGGGAGCAATATATGCTGCACAAAGAGTAGCAAAATCTATTTTACAAAAAACCTAAGAGATGAAGTATGGAATCAGGGATATTGATCATATTGTATATTCAGTGCTCGACTTTGAGGCTGAAATAAATGAAATAGAAAAAAAATTAGGCACTAGGCCAGTCATAGGTGGAAGACATTTAAATAAAGGAACAAAAAATGCACTATTGAATTTGGGCAATGGTTGCTATTTAGAAATTTTGGCAGTCGATAAGGAGAACAAGGAGGTAAAAGGTCCAAGATGGATGGGAATTGACATGATTGATGCACCATGTATCACACGCTGGGCTTTGAAGTCAAGCAATATTATTGAAGATCAAAGAATCTTACTTTCTTATAAAGCCGAGTTAGGAGAGTTGTTTCAAGGAGAAAGAATTACTGGTAGTGAATCCATATTAAAGTGGCAAATGTCTTTACCCCAAGCGCACCCACGGGTAGAGTTAGCGCCTTTTGTTGTCGATTGGACAAATTCTGAACAACATCCCACAGAAAATTTGCTTAATGATTGTACCTTGGAAAAAATTCAATTTAAAGCACCTGAGAGTGAGCAAAGTAAAAGTATTAGGAAGTGTTTTGAAAGTTTTTTCAACAACTATACAATTGAAGATTCAACTGAAGTGGCAATAAGCATCACCATCAGAGGACCTAAAGGAATATTAAAATTATAAATTTCAGAAATGAAAATTAGTCTACTCATTTTTACGCTATTAGTTAGCTTGTCAACTTGTAAGAAAAGTCCAAATTCATTAACTAGAGGCGAGCAGCTCATGTTTGAATGTATTGATGCACATGGGGGCGAACGATACAATAAGGCACATTACTTGTTTACTTTTAGAGATAAACAATATACCTTTCACAACAACAATGATCTGTACGAATATACTGTCACTTACGACCAAGATGGTCAAAACATTTATGATTTCATGAACAATGAAACCTATGTTAGAACTGTCAATGGAAAGGAAGTTGAACTTACCGAAAAGCAAATAAGTTCATATAGCCAATCTCTAAATTCCGTCATATACTTTGCTACACTACCGCACAAACTTTTGGATGATGCTGTAAATAAAACTTACAAAGGTTCTGCTGAGATAAAAGGAAAATCCTATCAAGTTGTTGAAGTTACATTTAACGAAGAAGGAGGTGGAAAGGATTTTGAAGATACTTATCATTATTGGATCAATCAGAATACAAAAACAATAGATTATCTCGCCTACAATTATGCTGTAGGGAAAGGAGGTGTCAGATTTCGTTCAGCTTACAATACTAGAATTATTGGAGGAATCATTTTTCAAGACTTTATAAACTACAAAGCAGACATAGGAACACCACTTATAGATCTCCCAAAAATGTGGGAAGAAGGTAAACTGGAAGAGCTTTCTAAAATTGTTACTGAAAACGTAAAATCAATTGGGAGAAGTTAGAATCTGAAGTCAGACTTCAGACTTCAGACTTCAGAGGTCAGAGGTCAGAGTTTTTTGTTAAGGGGTTTATGAAAAAAAATAGTACAATTGTTTTCTAGCTTTATTGGTTTAGAATAATTAAGTTGTATATCGTAATTTTTATTTCACGAATTAAGATAGTGAGAACAACAATCTTTTCAATATTACTTTTGTGTTTTTGTGTCTCTGGGTTTTCTCAGGATCAAACAGTTGGCCTACTTTCTTACAAAAAACATCTGACTGCAGAGGGTTACACTTTATTTTTTCCAAGAAATCAATCAACTGTGTTTTTGATAAACAATTGTGGTGAGATCGTACATCAATGGGATGACAACGAGATCTATGTGCCGAACAATGCTGTCTATCTTCTTGAAGATGGAAGTCTGGTAAAATGCAAAAAGAACTTCAATGGTTTTACTGGAACAGAAGGTGCGGGTTTTTTTGTCGAAATACGATCTTGGGATAACGAACTTTTTTGGTCTTATCAATCTGAAACACCTGACGAAAGACTACATCACGATATTGAGGTACTAACCAATGGGAATATACTTATGATCGCTTGGGAACTACGAAGCGGCGAGGAAGCAATTGCTAATGGCAGACTGGAAGAATTTCTAACTACAGATGTATTATATCCAGATTACATTTTTGAAATCAATCCTAGCAATAACGAGAAGGTATGGGAATGGCACGCTTGGGATCATTTGATACAAGATGTTGATTCAACAAAGCTAAACTTTGGAGTAGTGAGTGAGCATCCTGAATTGATAGATATTAACTATGTAGAAAATACTGGAATCCAAGATTGGGATTGGTTACACATGAATGCAATAGATTACCACGCTCAACTTGACCAAATCATGCTTTGCGTTCCTTACTTCAACGAACTTTGGATTATTGATCACTCCACAACTACTGAGGAAGCTGCTGGACATACTGGTGGAAATTCTGGGAAGGGAGGAGATCTTTTATATCGCATAGGCAATCCCCAATCATATAAACGAGGAACCTTGGATGATCAAATTCTGTTTTTTCCCCATGACACACATTGGGCCAATGACTTTATAGATTCAGAACATCCAAACTATAATGATATACTGATATTTAATAACAATGTTCAAGAGAACGTTTCTACCATGGAGATATTTGAAAATCCTTGGGATGAGAGTACTGCCAATTATCCAATGATAGATGGTGTCTATGCACCCAACATTTTTGAAAATAGCATTAGCCATCCAAATTCCACCAGTTTTTATTCAAGAGGACTTTCTGGGGTTCAAGTATTACCTAATGAGAACATCCTTGGTTGTAGTGGTGGTCAAGGTTACTTTATGGAATTGACTCCTGATAATGAAATCGTTTGGGAATATAAGGTGCCAATTATAAATGGTGCATTTGTACCTCAAGGAGTCGAAGTTGACTATTGGGAAAATCTCACATTTAGAGCATTTAAATATCCACCAAGTTATGAAGCTTTTGACGGCAAAGATCTATCTCCAAAAGGTCATCTCGAATTGAATCCAAATATAAATTATTGCGATAGTTTAACAAGCAATCAAAATCTCACTGAGTTAGATATAAACATCTTTCCGAATCCTGTCAGTTCAGAATTGCATATTGAATGGTCTGATTCGGAAATTAGGAATATCAAAATGATTTCTATACTGGGTCAAAAAGTGTTTGATCTCGATACGAGATCAAATTCCGTTAGTATAAGTACCAATGAATTCATTCGAGGCATGTATGTGTTGCTTGTTAATGATGCAAAGAAATTTTTGGTTGTCGTTGAGCAGCGGTAGTGTATATAATTAAGCTAAATCATGATTATTAGGATTATTAGGATTATTAGGATGGGCTTGATTTTGGTTTTTTTTGATTGTAATACTTAGTG
>CALHKJ010000286.1 GCA_938033975.1 uncultured Saprospiraceae bacterium
GGTCAGAATACAACACAAGGAGGAACACACCTTGCAGCCTTTAGAGAATCAATTGTAAAAACGCTTAGGGATTTTTATGGTAAAAGTTTTGATTCAAAGGACATTCAGTCTGCAATCATTGGAGCGATCAGTGTTAGAGTAGAGGAGCCAGTTTTCGAATCACAAACTAAAACAAAGTTGGGTTCTATCAATGTAGCACCTGAAGGTCAAACTATGAGATCTTTTGTTTTAGAGTTTGTAAAAAAGAACTTAGATAATTTCCTACATAAAAATAAAGCAGTTGCAGAAGCTTTATTAAAAAGAATCCAGCAGTCTGAGAGAGAAAGAAAAGAAATTGCAGGAATTAAGAAATTGGCAAATAAAAGAGCTAAGGTTGCCAATATTCATAACAAAAAACTTAGAGATTGCAGATTACACTTAAATGAGAATAAGCGAGGCGTCTCTGAAGAAGATTTAAAATCTACCACCATATTTATTACCGAGGGTGATTCGGCTTCTGGGTCAATTACCAAGGCAAGAGATGTTCAAAAACAAGCGGTCTTTAGTTTGAGGGGTAAACCATTAAATAGTTTCGGTCAAACTAAAAAAGTGGTTTATGAAAATGAAGAACTTAATCTTTTGCAGCACGCACTCAATATTGAAGATGGAATGGAAGGCTTGCGTTACAATCAAGTAGTTATTGCAACAGATGCCGATGTAGATGGAATGCATATTAGGTTGTTGTTGCTTACCTTCTTCCTTCAGTTTTTTCCTGACTTGGTAAGAGATGGTCACCTTTTTATTTTGGAGACACCATTGTTTAGAGTGAGAGACAAGAAGAAAACATTCTATTGTTATAGTGATAAAGAAAGAAGAGATGCGATTGAAAGCCTAAGAGGTAAAGCAGAAATCACACGATTTAAAGGTTTGGGGGAGATTTCTCCAAATGAATTCGGAGGCTTTATCGGTGAGGACATGCGCCTTGAGCCAGTGATCTTTAATGATGGTATCAGTATCTCTGAAGTACTACAATATTACATGGGCAAGAACTCTATGGAGCGTCAGTTGTTTATCATTGACAACTTAAAGGTTGAAATTGATAGCATAGAGGAAATGTCTGCTGCTGGCGTAATAGAATTGGAAGAAGAGGAAGTCGCAGAATAATTTAATTCCGACATTTTATCTACAATAATTCGGCATTTTGCCAATGTGACGTACCGCAACATGCTTTAACTGTCAAAAAGCGTGAATTTGTGGCATGGTACATTAGTTGTACCATTCTATCAACAATAATAAGATATGTTTGAAGACTTGAAGAAAATAAAATTTGCAGGAGATGAAGGCATGGACTTTTCTCCTATGTTCTCTATTTCAGAAAATGCAGACGATAATGATATAGAGGTGCCTGCCACTTTGGCTTTATTAGCACTTAAAAATACAGTACTATTTCCTGGTTTGGTTATTCCAATTACGGTAGGAAGAAATAAATCAAAGAATGCAATTAAGAAGGCATATGAGACCAATAAATTGGTGGGAGTATTTTCTCAAAGAGATATAGCGACAGAAAATCCTGACATCGAAGATTTGTTTAGTATTGGAACCTTGGCCAAGATTGTGAAATTAATCAAGATGCCTGATGGTAATACTACTGCTATTCTACAAGGGAAGAAAAAAATCACCTTAGAAAGAATAATCTCTGACGAGCCGCATCTTGAAGGGCAGGTATCAGAAATTCTTACAGAGGATGTTTCGGCTAAGGTAGAATACCGTGCACTAATTTCTTCTATTAAAGAAAGTGCGAAAAAGATCATTGAGCTTTCGCCAAATATTCCAAGTGAATCCATATTGATGCTTCAAAATATCAAGAGTGATAGTTTCTTGATGAATTTTATTGCAAGCAATCTAAATGTGGAAGTTGAATCAAAACAAGAAATCCTTGGCTTGAATAATCCAATTGATAAGGCTACTGAGATTCTTTCCAGAATGCAGCAGGAATTAGAGATGTTGGAAATCAGAGATCAGATTGATTCTAAGGTAAAAGGAAGTATACAGAAACAACAAAGGGATTATTTGTTGTCTCAGCAATTGAAGACCATCCAAGATGAATTGGGACAAAACCCTCAGGCTGAAATTTTAAAAGAAATCAGAGCTAAAGCGGAGAAGAAGAATTTCCCTGAGCATGTTCAAACACATTTCGATAAAGAAATGAAGAGGTTAGAAAGGATGAACCCACAGGTTGCAGAGTACTCTATCTTGCTCAACTACATGGATACATTAATATCACTTCCATGGAATGAATACACTGAAGATAACTTTGATCTCAAAAAGGTAAAGGATATCCTTGATAAGGATCATCATGGATTGGATGATGTGAAAGAAAGAATTTTGGAGCATCTTGCCGTTCTTAAATTGAAAGGAGACATGAAAGCACCAATCTTATTATTGGTTGGTCCTCCAGGTGTCGGTAAGACAAGTTTGGGAAAATCTATTGCATCTGCACTAGGTAGAAAGTTTATCAGAATGTCCTTAGGTGGTTTGCATGATGAAAGTGAGATCAGAGGTCACAGAAAGACTTATATAGGCGCCATGGCTGGAAGGATTATTCAGTCAGTTAAAAAAGCTAAGTCTTCAAACCCTGTATTCATTTTGGATGAAATAGATAAAATAGGAAAGGATTTTAGAGGGGATCCTTCTTCAGCTTTACTGGAGGTGTTGGATCCAGAGCAAAACCATAGCTTCTATGATAATTATCTGGAGTTAGAATATGACTTATCAAAAATCATGTTTATCGCAACCTCAAATTCACTAAATACTATTCAGCCAGCATTGCTTGATAGGATGGAAGTAATTAGTTTGAGTGGTTATTCAACAGAGGAGAAGGTCCAAATTGCTAAAAAGCATTTGGTTCCAAAACAGAGATTAGAGCATGGTCTTAAGGCAAAGGACATTAGTTTGAGTGATAAGGTTCTTTCCAATATAATTGGATCATATACAAGAGAGTCAGGAGTTAGAAATCTTGATAGAACCTTAGCTGCAGTTATGAGAAACATTGCCAAAAAGGTGGCGATGAATGAAAAATATGATCCGAAAATAAAACTTGAGGAGCTAAAGGATATTTTGGGTCCAGAGAAATTTAGAAACGATAGGTTTACCAAATTCAAGCAATCAGGGATTGCTATTGGATTGGCATGGACTAGAGTAGGAGGAGATATTTTGTACATAGAAGCTTCAACCAATAGTGGAAAAGGCAGCTTAAAACTTACGGGTAACTTAGGTGATGTGATGAAAGAATCAGCAACTACTGCCTTAAGTTATATCAAGGCCAATGCGGAGAAACTTGGTGTTGACCCTTCTGTTTTCGATGATAAAGAAATTCATATCCACGTGCCAGCGGGTGCAATTCCAAAAGATGGACCTTCAGCTGGGATAACAATGTTAACTGCTCTTACTTCTGTTTTAACCGGTAAGAAGGTGAAATCAGGCTTGGCGATGAGTGGAGAAATTACTTTAAGAGGAAAGGTTTTGCCTGTTGGGGGAATCAAGGAAAAGGTTTTGGCAGCAAAAAGATCTGGAATTAAAAATATCATTTTGTGCGAGGATAACCGAAAAGATGTCGAAAAAATAAATCAAGACTATTTAAAAGGAGTTAATTTTCATTTCATTGAGGAAATGGATGAGTTAATGGATTTGGCTTTTTAATAGCTTAGTACTTTTAATTTTTGGATAGTTGCATATGCAATCATAAGTTTTAGAGATTTATGATTGCATTTTTTTTGAGTTCAAACAATAATTAGCAAATCTGAAAGTTTATCTAGAAACAGGACAGTAAGGCCTTAGCATGTAAGGTGAGGCTGTTTCAAGACACCAACTTTAATAATTCACAAAGGCAGAAAAACCTTTCTGTCACAGCAAATATCTTCTATAGCAGAAATTTTACTTGTTTACCTTTTGATATTTTTTTTCACTATTCTATGTGAGCTAAGTACAGTAATCATAGGGCCTCTAGATGATTGGGGCTTGATTTGAATAAGATGATTTAGAAAAATTTCTAACCATTTGCTGTTAGGCTTCGACAATAGTATTGAATGTCAAATTGAATGTTTGAAAAATTAAATTGAATGTAAACTGAGCTAGGTGAACAATCAACATAAGCATGAAGAGCATGTTAATTATCTGTGAAAATTAAATTTTCTAACAACAATGGGTCACATTATTGCTTTTGCAAACATATACTAA
>CALHKJ010000287.1 GCA_938033975.1 uncultured Saprospiraceae bacterium
TTATTGTATAAGTATAAGTACATGTTTGATTTATAATCTCATCCTCATAGGTAATTGTTATTTCTGAAATATCATCACAATTGTCTCCGCTGGATGTAGCCCAACCAGTATCATCAGGATGTGTTGATTCAGTACAATCTACATCTTGATCAGGAGAACAAGTGATAGATGGAGGCTCAGTATCCGCTTCTACTCCAATATCCACTGAACAAACGGCTGTTGATCCAACTTGATCTGTAACTGTCACATAATGTAATCCTTCTGTCAAGTTATTATTTATCGCATCCGTAGAATTATCTGTCCAGAGGTATGTAAATGGTGATTGTCCGTCTATTGCAGTCACTGTTGCAGAACCGTCATTTCCTCCATCACACGACACATTACTTTGGTCTACAATATCACAATCTACACCTGCCAATAATTCAATACCTACCTTGATAGGCTCAGCAGGCAATAATGGTGCTCCAGTATCAGCGTTCGATGCTGCATATGCAAATGAGTTCCATGCAACTATGTTGGTTCCAACATTTGAAGGAGCAGTCATTTGCCATTCCAAACAAATTTGATCTCCTTGCTCAAGAGTAAGAGAACCAAAATCTACTCTGATTGCAGTTACTGTAGACAAATCAGCTGGAGCTGGACCCCAGTTTGCATTGGTACATCCTGCCGGAAAGGGCAATGGATCACCTGGTCTCGCCAATTCATCTCTACAAGGATTAGCTACTGTTGTATATTCTATAATAGTTCCAGCTGGTGCCGAAATTGCCGAAGATAAAACTGGCTCCCACTCAGAATCTCTAGGAACACTTGGATCTAATACCTCCGTATCTCCTATGTAAGGGAATATATCAACCAATGTAATATCGTTAACTGGAACAGCATTTGGATTTGCTAAGCAAATTCTATAATCATTTACACCTCCCGGCACAGTTTCTCCAACTGTAGGAAATCTATGATAAGAATCATCTAGACTTCCCTGTACCTCTTTATAGGATTCTAAACCTGCAGATCCTGGAGGAAGAATAACTTCCAAATCCTCTCCATCATAACATAATTCTCCATTTGTTACATAAGTACTTGCGCTTCCAAAATCTGAAAGATTAGTAATTGGGCTATTGTCAGAACAATCTGTTGCTAATGGATTTCCGGTAGTTCCGTAATAATAATCATTTGTATAAACTCCTGCTCCACATGCACTTGTAATTTCAACCTGGAAGGCAGCACCTACACCTGTCCATGTTCCATCAGCCTCCATAACAAATTCATTACCTAAGGCATCATCCCAAATGAATTCGACATATTGGCGCCCATCAGGCATTGTTCCAACATTGAATACAGGATCAAGATTATCTACTGCATTAGATCCCCATTTGATATATTCAGAATTAGGTACGTACTGCATACAATGAGGCAAAACATCAAGTAAATATGCTCCATATATATCTTCACCCATTGCTTCAATACTTGCAAAGCCTAAAACAACTTCATATGTTTCACCAACAACAAATGTGTATTTGCCTTGATTGGTAACTGGGTCTCTAACATTCTTAAATCCATCTATTACATTCTGCGCCTCCGCAATAGTTGTCGAGCTACATGCAGCATCTACACAATCTTCTCCATCTATTGTTCCAGATGTAGTCGAGCAAAAACTTATTGGATCTCCTGTAACAGCACTACTATTTAAAGTACCAAATATTCTAATTGCTTGGGTGTAAGGTGTAATCCATGTGTTTGGATTCCAAGGACCACTTCCTGATAAAGTTCCAAAATCAAATTGCAGTGAGGTTACTGTCTCTCCAGGAGCTAAGCCTAACTCTGTTACATAGTGGAATGCTTCTCCACAGGTACTAAGTGTTTTCCAAAAAATGTAATTTCCAGGATTACTGGATGATTCATAATACATATCGTAATCGGCACAATAATCATCTTCATGCTCGATGGATCTAATGAAATCTAATTCAACATTGGTTGGTATATCTGCTGTTATTATATAATTACTGACATCGGAAGAACTTTCATTAACCGGTCTCACTCTCCCTTGCCATTGTCCACCAGCAATCGAGTTAGAAGCAATATCTGCAAATGCAGGTATTGCATCACAACCTGAACTTCCAGTTGGTCCAGCGACGGTTACAACTGGAGCGGAATCACTAGGATTTCCAGCGTTATCAGAAGTTCCTTCAACGGTATTATTAGCTGTAGTTCCACTATTTGTCCCTGCTGGAAACATGACTTGTATATATAATTGAATGGTAGAACCTTGAGAAAAGTCATCGTCATCAGTATTGACTCCATCTGGTGTACATGAACTACATTGTGTAGCATCAAACTCAAAAGTTACACAGTGTGTCACTGGATCATAATTAGGATTTACTACTCCATCTGGAAGTGGTGTACTCCAGCCTAGGAAATCTAAATTAGGATCTAGACAATCCGTAATCATTGCAGTTTCACAATCACTTACAGAACTGTTACAAGAGGCATCAATTATATAATTGAATGGCTCTCCAGGATCAGGACTGGTGTTATCCACCGACTTATTCAAAAGGAAAGACTGGCCAGAGACCTGGCTGCTTGCCAAAAGAAATAGAAGTGTACCCATTACAAAAATTAGCACTCCTCTAGGGAAGGATAATTCTTCTGAGGTAAATTGAGATACTACTTTTTGGGGAGCAGAATTCTGTAAAAACTTTCTCATTATAAGATTCTTAGAATTAAAAATTTAATCTGTTAATCGGTGGTGTTGAATCTTATTCGAAAGTGGAATACCAATTGGCATTCAGGTATTAGCTGAAAATAAAGGTGTCTAAAATCTTAAAAAATACATTCGTACTGAAAATACGAATGGACATATAGCAGACGCCATATGTCTAAAAAGGTGAGAAAACTACTTACAAGCTTCTTACGCTACAATCAAACAGCTAAAAACGTAGAGTGTAGCTGCTTTTCTATTACTCCGTTGATATCATGCAAGAAACATGCCCCATATTCTATATATGTAATGCTTAAAACATGATCAATTAAAATAAAAGGGGGAAAATTTTAGAAAACCCTACAAGTCTTCACTCTTAAGACAACAAATGTCCTTAATAAGGTCCACACGAGACATTAATTATTATGTCTTTGGAAGCTAGTTTACATAAATTCTGTCATAATGAATTAAATTTAGGCTTCATGGCAGGAATCAAAGTAAGATAAATTTCACCCATTAGAAAATTAATATTATGTAAGGGCTTGATAATATTAAGTCAAGTTTAAAGAAAAAAAACCGCACTTTTTATGGCGCAGCTTTTTCTTCTAATATGTTTAGTAATTCGGTCTTTTGTAAGAAGACTAGAATTTCGTAATCTTTTCTACGAATGCCATCTCTCCTACTTTCACTCTTAGAATGTAAGCTCCTGCAGGAAGATTCGATAAGTTGATCTGAATATTCTTGATTCCTATATTTGACATTTCAGGTGTCAACTCAGATATCAATGTTCCTTTCATATCGTATACTTCACCACTGATTTCTTTGATTTTATTGCCAGTTACATTGAGGTTTAACAATTGATCTCCTCCAAATGGATTCGGATAAACTGTCAACATCGTCAAGTCTTCTTTCTCTGCGTTTACATCAATAACCACAACTTCAGTATAACTGAAATTACCATCTAAATCTATCTGCTTGATTCTATAGTAGTACAATCCTACTTCGTCAATTTGGTAATCATCATAGCTATAGGTTACCACATCATATTCATTTCCGAAAGCATCAACTTGGCCAACATATTCAAATTCATAAGCATTGTTAAATGCTCTTTCAACTTCGTAGTGACTTACATTATATTCGTTACCTACACTCCATTCAAGGTAATTATAATTTGTTCTGTTTTCTCCCCAGAAATCTAACCATTCTAAAGGAACTGTAATTCCGTAACCCGCATCAATCGTCAGATTCACTCCACCAGGTAGCATATTAAATGCTGATGTCATTCTTGTTATAGGATCTGGATCAGAATCTAATGTATCATCTCCAGCAGCATTTGGAACAATCAATGAATAGTTACCTGGACTTAAGAACTCTACTGCGTATGAACCTGAAGGCACTTCAAATAAGTAGTTACCATTTACATCTGTTGTTGCAGTTTTTACAATTTTGTTTAAGGCCACATCCCAAAGATTCACAGTAACTCCTTCTAATTTGATATCTCCTGCATCAAATTTATTTGGCGTTCCACCTGGTTTATCCAACCATACTTGATTACCAATTCTTGCTGGAAGATAAACTCCAATATCTACATTCATGATATCCTGCTCTGGAGCCAAGCTGATTACCTCAGTCATTCTTGTATCTGGATCAACATCACTGTCTATATCATCCATGTTACCAATATTCATTTGAGTAAGTTCGTAAAGTATTGGTGGCACTACTTCGATGATATAGTCACCTGCAAATAAGTTTTTAAATACATAGTATCCACTTTCATCAGTAACAACCGTTGCAATAGGAACCATATTACTATCTGTCAACTTGATTGTAGCCCCGGAAATTCCTAATTCATCTGGATCCTGAATTCCATCTCCATCAGTATCATTCCATACATAATCTCCAATACTTGATAATGGTGTTGGATCAACAGCAACTCTTGATTCATCATCTTCTGATTGATCTCCATTATCATTATTTGGTGTACTATCTACATCAATCTGAAGAGCTGACATTACTTCTGCTGTATTCATGTAATCAACCACATCAGTAATTGTAGCGTCGAAACTCAAATTAAGCAATGTCCCAACAGGTACTGAAAGGTTTTCCCAAACTACATCTGTACCACTATAACTGCCACCATGACTAAAATTAGTAGGATTAGTATATCCAGCAGGAAGGTGATCCATGATCATTACTTCTGTTGCATCATTAGGACCACTATTACTTACACTAACCGTAAATGTTACCTGTCCTCCAACAAACTGAGTTGGATTATCAACCAACTTACTTATTGCAAGGTCAATCATGCATGGCATTTCAACTATCTCTACACTTGCTACTTCAAAACAGCCAGCTGCATCTGTTACAGTTACAGTGTGAATACCCATTGATAAGTTATTTGCGAAAGCACTATTAGCCCCTGAACTCCAAGCATAAGAATATCCTCCTGCTCCTCCTTGAGCAGTTGCAATGGCACTGCCGTTGGTAGCTCCACATCCTGCATTCTCACCTTCTAGAGAAAGTGTAATAGCTTGACTTGATGCAACACTTGATAAACACATTGATTGACATCCTGCAGCATCAGTAACTGTTACTAGATAATCACCAGCTTCTACATTTGTAATTGTCTGTGAGGTCAATCCATTTGACCAAGCATAGGTATAAGGTGCAACACCTCCAGTAGCAGAAACACTAGCTGAACCATTTGCTAATCCACAAGAAGTAGCAGAAGCACTTGATGAACATATTGGTGCATTTCCAACTGCGATAGTTATACTTGATGTATTGCTACAACCAGCTCCATCCGTTATGGTCACAACATAATCACCCGCTTCTAATCCAAATACTGTAGCTCCAATCGAATTGTCACTCCACTCATATAAGTATGGAGCAGTTCCTCCTGTTACTGTAACGATGGCTTGACCATTATCCTCACCACATGTTGTGTTTACACCCTCAACTGAACCAACCGGTCCACTTGTGTTTGCAATTGATACTTCACATGAAGTTGTACAAGTATTTGCATCTGTTACAACTACAGTGTAAACTCCAGCTGCAAGATCTGTTATTGTTTCTGTCGTCATTCCATTTGACCATATATATGTGTAAGGTGCTAAACCATTAGATACACTGACAGCCGCAGTACCGATAGCGGCCCCACAAGCTGTATCAGTTCCAACTATTTCACATTCTGGAGTATTGCTAGCTGCAATTGTTACGCTGCATACTGTTTGACACGCTGAAGCATCAAGAACAGTTACAAAATATTCTCCTACTGCTAATCCAGTTACAGACTCAGCTGTTGCTCCGTTACTCCAAGCATACTGATATGGTGCCTGACCTCCAGTTACACTTACTATAGCAGTACCGTTTTCTTCGCCACAAGTTGTGTCATTTGCGGAAGCGCTACATACTGGGATATCACTTGCCTCGATAGTTCCTTCACAGATTGTTTCACAACCGTTAAAATCGGTAACAGTCACTTCGTAAGTTCCAGCATCAAGACCATTATTACTTGCTGATGTTGCTCCGTTTGTCCACTGGTATGTGTAAGGTGCAACTCCACCATCTGCAGTAACAGTTAATGAACCGTTTGCTTCTCCACAAGTAGTTTGAACTGCAGTCACCTGGCATGTTGGAAGATCAGAACCAACTACCGTTGTAAAGCAGGTAGATTGACATCCATTGGCATCTGTTACAGTAATCGTATAGTCACCAATCGCAAGACCACTTACTGAACTTGCAGTATCTCCGCTTGACCAATTGTAAGTGTAAGGTGCTTGACCTCCATTTGCATTCACTTCTGCAGTTCCGTTATCAGATCCACAAGTTGTAGGCTGACTAACTACTGTACATGTTGGAGCATTTGTGCTCGTCAATGTAACCTCAGTCATAGTTTGACATCCAGCTGCATCTGTTACAGTTACAGAATAAGTACCTGCTTGCAATTCTTCTATACGCTGTGTATCGAATCCGTTACTCCATAAGTATGAGTAACCTGGCACACCTCCTGTAGTAGTTGCAAAAGCTTCCGCATTTGCTTCTCCACATGAAGCATCAGTTGGGATAATTTCTACCACCGGCATGTTACTAGCTTCAATCACAATTGAACAAATTGACATACAGCCATTTGCATCAGTTACTGTTACTGAATACTCACCGTCTGCAAGACCAGAGATCAATTCTCCATCTTCTCCATTACTCCACTGATAGCTATATGGTGCTACTCCATCTGTTACTCCAACCACTGCTCCACCATTTGTCAATCCACATGAAGTATCTGAACCACTGATGATACAAGTCATCGCATCAGCTGGCTCACTGATTGTAAATGTTTCTTGAGCGATACATCCATTTGCATCGGTTACTTCTACTGTATATTCTCCAGTGCTTACTCCTGTCAAGTCTTCAAGTGAAGTAAGGTTTGACCATGTGTAATTATATGGAGCTTGTCCATTTTCTATTGTGATATCAATTTCTCCTGAATCATCGCCGAAGCAAGTTACATCTGTTACAACTCCTGTGATAAACATTCCACAAGGTTGAACAAAAGCGCTATCCTCATCATCTTCAGATTGATCTCCATCATCATTACCAGGAGTACTGTCTGTATCTGGTAAGTCTGAACTTTCAACCTCTGCTGTATTGATATAGTTACCAGACTCATTTACAGTTGCATCAAAAGTAAATGTTTGTGTCTGGCCTGCATCGATTATCAATCCTGACCATACTATATCTGCTCCTGAGATTGAACCTCCATTTGAGATATTTGTAGGGTTTGAGAAACCTGTTGGAAGATGATCAACTACTGTTACTCCAGTTGCATTAGCTAATCCAGTGTTTGCAACAGTGATTGTAAATGTCACTTGCTCACCAGCATTTGGCATATCGTTGTCTACCACCTTGTTAAGGCTCAAATCAGTTTCGTTGATTGGAATTACAATTATGTTATCCTCATCATCCTCTGATTGATCTCCATCATCATTGTTGATATCTGAATCAATATCCGTCTGATCTGAATCAGTTACTTGTGCTATGTTTAGGTAGTCACCTTCAGTTTCTACTGTAGCATCGAAAGTCAATGTAACATTCTGCCCAGGCATCACTGAAAGGTCTGACCATACTATTTCGTTATTATCATTTAGTACTCCATTATCACTAATGTTTCTTGGATCACTAAATCCAGATGGTAAGTGATCTGTTACTTCTACTCCAGTCGCAGCAAATGTTCCATAGTTTGAAAGCTCGATTGTAAACTGAACTGTCTCACCAACTATTGGAGAAGCATTGTCTACTCTCTTATCAAGTTCTAGATCAATTGGAGTAATCACCCCAGCATCTACTGTAAGATCAACATCTCCAGACAACATAGTGATAACATGTGATCTACCTGTAAGTGGATCTGCATCACTATCTTCAAGATCACTCGGTCCAACATTTGGCATAACGAATGTGAATCCGTTTGGAATATCAAATTCTACAAAGTAATCACCTGGTACGACATCTTGGAAAATATAGTTTCCAGCATTGTCTGTACTCACAGTTGCTACAATCTGATTAGTGTTGGCATCGTACAGGTTCACAAGGATATCTACCAAAGGCACATCACCTGTATCAAACAATTCTGATTGTCCACCCGGAGTATCAATCCAAACTTGATTACCAATTGTGATTGGTCTGTAAAGACCTGCATCCATATCAGTATTATCTTCGTTAGGATTCAAATTAATTGCTTCACTTCTGTTAGTTGTTGCATTAAAGTCACTATCGATTTCATCATTCGTTCCTTGATCTGCTTTTGTTGTCTTGAATAAGAATCCAGGATTCACTTCAATGAAGTATGTTCCAGGAACAAGGTCAATAAATTCGTAGAAACCATCAGCATCTGTTGTAGTAGTTGCAATCGTCATACCTGAAGCATCTAATAATAATACTTCGATATTTGGCATAGCTTCTTCAGACGCAGCTTGAATTCCATCATAGTTTACATCATGCCATATATAGTTACCAATGCTACCTAAAGCAACAGGCTCTATTGTAACTGAATCTTCATCATCTTCAGATTGGTC
>CALHKJ010000288.1 GCA_938033975.1 uncultured Saprospiraceae bacterium
ATTAAGTCTTGGTCATGTAAATAAGGACGGAGTTTTGAAAACTGATAATTACTCAAGAAATTCACTTGGAATAAATGTCAATCCAGGGTTCTTAAACAATTCTTTACAAGTCAATCTAGGCTTTAAAGGAATATGGTCAGAAAATAAATTTGCTAACAGAGGAGCAATCGGAAACTCACTTAGTTTTGATCCAACACAAACTGCAAGAGATGAAACCAGTATTTTCGAAGGTTACACAACCTGGACAGACCTACAAGGCAATCCACAATTTATTGCCCCTACCAATCCCATTGCCCTACTCGATTTAACCAATGATCGATCAAGTGTCAACAGAACGGTATTTAATGGCAGTGCGGATTATAGAATGCCATTTCTACCTGAGCTGAGAGCAAATCTTAATTTGGCCTATGACCAAAGTAATTCTGAAGGCTTTGTTGATGTTGTTCCAACTGCATCATGGGTCTACAATGAATTAACTGGAGGAGGAGTTGATAATGAATACTCAGAAGAAAAGAAAAATAGCTTATTGGAATTTTATCTCAATTACAATAAGTCTTTTGATATCCATAGTCTTGACTTGATGGGTGGATACTCCTGGCAAAGATTCCAATTTGCAAGTGCATTTAATAATTCGGACTTTTTAGGTAATCCTGAGCAAACAACCCAAGGTACTGATGCAAGTGAATTATTCTTGCTCTCGATGTTCGGACGATTAAATTATGACTTTAAGGATAAAGTTCTTCTTACCTTAAGTGTAAGAAGAGATGGCACCTCTAGATTCTCACCAGAGAATAGATGGGGTATTTTCCCAGCAGCTGCCTTAGCACTGAAGTTAATTGACAATGACACAGATACTTTCAACTCACTAAAGTTAAGAGCAGGCTTAGGTGTAACAGGTCAAGAAAATATTGGAAACAGATACGCTTATCTTCCTCAATATACTTACGGGTTTGAAAATGCCAATTACACCTTCGGCAATGAATTGGTTCAAACCTTAAGACCAGAAGGTTATGATGCAAATATCAAATGGGAAGAAACCACTACCCTAAACTTAGGATTGGATTTTTCAATTATTAAAGACAAGGTCTCGGGATCTTTTGATGTGTATCAAAGAGATACGAAAGACTTACTAAATAGGATCCCTGTACCAGCTGGCACAAACTTGACAAACTTTATCACGACCAATGTTGGGGATATGAGAAATCAAGGTGCAGAATTGAGTCTTTTCTTGACTCCAATTGCTACAAAAAACTTCAACTGGGATCTTTCATTTAATACTGCCTACAACAGAAATGAAATAACAAAACTTACTGCGTCTGATGATCCAACTTACCAAGGAATACTAGTTGGTGGAGTTGCTGGAGGCGTAGGATCTAACATACAAATTCATAGTGTTGGCTTTGCACCTTTTTCATTTTTTGTAAAAGAACAAATGTATGATGAACAAGGAAATATCTTGGAAGGACAGTATGTAGATAGAAATGGAGATGGAGCGGATAATGATTTCTACAGATTAGAAAAACCTGCTGCCGATTACAGTTTTGGATTGACTAGTAACTTCAACTATAAGATCTTCAACTTTTCATTTGGCGCAAGAGCCTTGACTGGAAATTACATATACAATAATGTCCAAACAGATATGGGCTATCTTAATAGATTGGTATCGAGTTCGGGAGTACTATACAATGTCCATCAGTCAGCTGTTGATCTCAATGTAGAAAACCAAGGTAACTTGACTTTCTCAGATCACTTTATTGAGGAAGCTTCTTTCTTAAGAGTTGATCACTTCACTTTTTCGCTTGACTTACTGGACTTAACCAAATATGTCAACAGTGTATATTTTACCATCCAAAACCCATTATTGTTTACAAGCTATGGTGGATTAGATCCAGAAACAACCAATGGAATTGATAACAATGTATACCCTCGCCCTAGAACTTTGGTCTTTGGTGTAAGCGCTCAATTTTAAACTCCAAAAAGATAAGACAATGAAAAAATCTACATATATATTTTCAATAGTAACTTTCACATTTACCTTGAGTATCATCTTCTCAAGTTGCTTTAAAGACCTAGACACCATTCCAATAGATGAAGATGTGATTACATCTGAAGCAGTTTTTCAGGATGATGCTTCATATAAACTGGTGTTGGCAAAGCTTTATGCAGGTTTAGCTGTGACGGGTCAACAAGGTCCATCCGGAAACGCAGATATCGAAGGTATAGATGAAGGCTTTGGACAATACCTCAGGGGCTACTGGTATCACCAAGAACTTACAACTGAAGAAGCGGTCGTAGGTTGGAATGATCAAACCATTAAAGACTTCCATGAACAAGATTGGCTAGGTGAGGATGCTTTTATTTTTGCATTTTATAGCAGAGTCTTTTATCAAATTTCTATTTGTAATGAATTCTTGCGAGAGACAACTGATGAAAAATTAAATGATCGAGGTGTTGACGCTTCCTTGCAAAATGAGATTGCTGGTTTCAGAGCGGAGGCAAGATTTTTAAGAGCTCTTAGTTACTGGCATGCACTTGATTTGTTTAGAAATGTTCCTTTTGTTACAGAGGATGATATTGTTGGGGCATTCTTCCCAGAACAAACCAATGCCAATGATTTATTTACATACATTGAATCTGAGTTACTGGATATTGAAAACACGATTGCACCAGCTAGATCAAATGAATACGGGAGAGCAGACCAAGGCGCAGTGTGGGCATTGTTGGCAAAACTTTATTTGAATGCTGAAGTCTATATTAATTCAGCTAAAAACGCTGAATGTCTAGTTTATTGCGACAACCTTATTAATGCAGGATATAGTTTGGATGAGAATTATCAAAACCTCTTTCTTGCGGATAATTTCAACTCAAACGAAGTCATCTTCCCTAT
>CALHKJ010000289.1 GCA_938033975.1 uncultured Saprospiraceae bacterium
ACAACTCCTGCTTTACTATCCTCAATCATCACCCCCAACTGAGCTTTATTTTGAGGATTCATTTTCTTTATTATTGTGGCATCATGTTCTTCATGAATATTTCCATTAGCTTCTTTTTCAATTCTAATTCTCACCTTTCCATCCTCTGGGATATTATCTAAGTCAACGTCATGTTCTTTCAACAGGTCCAGAACCTCTTGAGGCATTTCTTCTCCTTCATTTAATTCAAACAGCTCAACAGTTTCATTTCCGTTTTCACTCTTCTTGATTTTGATTCGCTTTGTACCATTTTGTACATCCACATCAACATCATCATCAATCATTATTTTTTCCTTTTTGACCTTCATCCTTCCTTCGATCCCATGCTCTTCCATCAACTCTTTCATTTCTTGGGGCATTTCTCCTTGACCATCCCATTCCAAAATTTTCTCATTACCATCATCATCGATCTTCACCACCTTATAATGTTTATTCTCTAAGGATACTTTATCATTCCCCTCTTCAATAAGTTGATCTATATCTATTCCTTTTTCTTCCAACATCTTTTTTACATCCTCAGGAAGTTCTTTCCCTTCTGCATCTATAAAGATCATTTTTTGACCGTCTTTCATTTTATGCTCTTCCCCATCTTCACTTATCCATATGTTCACATCTTCTGAGGACTTTTCTTTGGTGACTTCTACAGTCATCTCTTCATAGTCAGAACCTTCAGCTGTAACTTCTAGAGTCATCTCAACTTCACCATCTTTTCCGGTTGGCTTTTCGGTGATTTTAATCCCCTGGTCTTTGATATACTTTTCTGCTTCTTCGCCAGTGAGTACAATTTTTTCTTCTGACTCTACACCATTTTCATCTACGACCTTTTTGACGATTACAATTTCAGTTTCGTTTTTCGTTTCTGCTTGCGCAAATATGTTTGAGCTCAGACTTATAGCTGAAATCAAAGAAAGAAAAATGATTTTTTGAATATTCTTCATTGCTTAAAAATTTTAGTAGAATACAAAATTAAGTTAAATAAATCGGTAAGAAAAGCCCGCACTAAAGACCTGTTCAAAAATTTGAGACTTTACACCAACCAACTCTCGCCAATCTTGCAAGAAGATAGTGGATGCAGTCCATGTAACGCTAGGACTTAAATAATATTGGAATGTGAAGTTGAGTCCAAGTTCGTGTGACTGAAATTCTACTCCATTATCAAATCCATTATAGAATAATTCAGCTTGAGCTCGTGTTCTAAGATTTGGTAGCCAATTAACCTTTACAGTATTGCTTGTTTGAAAGAAACCTTGATCTCCAAGTTCTTCATCCATAAAGAGCACAAAATTGTTGATATCTAGTTGCCAATTTTCTGAGATCGGCAGATAATATTCAAAGCTAAAAAATGGACTTAACGAAAGTCCTGATTCTGTAAAATAATCTACTCCATCTCCTCTTTTAATATTGGCTAAACGTGGGCGCACTCCACCTTGGATTCTAAATCCAGATAGACGAGTAAAGAAAAATTCAAATCGATGTGAATCATGTATAACAGAACTGCTCAGCGCTGATAGATTAACGATTTCATTATCATGTAAAAAATTAATCAAATTGGCTCTGTTTTCAATTCGCCCCAATCGGTTGTCTAGGAATCTGGTGTTTCTTTGCTCACTCATCAAATCTGCTACTTCCTTTGTTTGTGATCGATCGGCAGCGATTCCATAACACTCCAAATCATTAAACACGGTCATAGCTCTCCAAGCATCACTTACTTGATAAGGCCTACCAAAACCAATAGCTATAGGCAATGCCAAGCTGTTTAGAAAAGAATTGGTGTTTTCTGCCAGATAAAGGAATCGATTATTTGAATTTATCTCTGCCCCTAGAGAAACAAATGCTTCACCACTGAGATAGAAATAGCGATTGGCTTCTGATCTTAAACTTATAGAGAATGTATTGTCGTTATTATTTCTAACTTCATTCCTTTCGTCTGACACAAAACCAGAGCTAATAAATGCATTCAATTCAGTATCTGCGCGATCCTCTTGCATAGCCAATATATAGCTTCCAAATAAAGTAGAAGAGAATCTATTCCTATCGAGAGTTGGGGAACGTACTACAGATTCTCTCAGTGAAGGATTAATGAGCAGTGTATGATATTTATAATTTGGTGGGATATAATTCCTCAAAAAGTCAGAACTAAAAGAAGTACTATCAATTTGACCATTTAACAGATTTGCGAAAGCCAAAAAAAATATGCTGATTAGCCAATATGTTTTATGGTTCATTTCGTTATAGCTGAGTAGTGAATAATAAAATTCTTTCTTTCCCTTCATGACTACAATTTCGCTATAAAATAGCTACCAATCCTATCCTTTAACATTACTTTATTAATTATATCAGTAACTTTGCGCGCCTTTTGGCATCTAAATAATATTAAACAAACAAATTTATTATGAAAAAAATATCCATTTTTCATGTATTAGGACTAGTGTTTTTGGCTATGACATTTAATGCATGTGTAGAGGACCCAATCGATCCAGGTACAGGTGGACTATTCACAACTCCACCAGAATTGACAATTGTTGACGAAGCTGGTTTTGTGGCTTTTGATGAAACAGTATCACCTAACACGGATTTTAACGTAAAGATTACTGCAACTCAAGGTGATTCACCTTTGAACGCATTTTACTTACAAGAGGACGGAATTGAAGTTCCTTCTGAAAGATTTTTAGTTGATGGTCAACTTTCTGGAGCAAATCCAAAATTAGTAGTTGATGCAGACAAGACTGGTTTTACGTGGGAGCTTACAATCAGAGCACACGAAACTGGAACAAGTAACTATAGATTTATTGTAGAAGATGAGGCTGGTGAGACTAGCAGCATGAGTCTGAATATTTCGACAGATGGTGGTACTCCTCCATTGGTAGAAATTGGCGGTTCAGGAAGTTTCCCTGATGTTGAGCCAGGAGCACTAGTATCTATTCCTCTTACAGTTGGAGCTGGAACATTTAACCTTGCTTCTATTACAGTATTGGAAAATGGAGTGCCAATTGATGACTTTGCAAATAGATTGTTTTACGATGATCTTAATAATGCATTCACAAGCAACCCATACCCAATTCCAGCAGAAGACATTAATGGTCTTTCAAGAACTATCTTCATCAGAGCTGCAGCAGATGCAGGAACAAACACATACACTATTCAGTTAGCTGATGATGCAGGAAATATCTCTGAAAGTTCATTTGATGTAATGACAGGTATTGCAGGTACACCTACGACTTTACTAGAAGGTGTATTATTCAATGCAGCTGGACCCGCAGGAACAGGTGGATTAGATCTAGATACAGGAGTAGGAACAGGTTCTTCTGATGCATTGGCAGAAATCAAAGATCAGGGTATTGACCAGAGTCAATCACTGGATCAAAACTGGATCAAAAAGATTTCAGCAATCAATGGATCAAGTATGGTATTCCTTTCTCCAGGAAACAACGGACTATCAGAAAACTTTACTTTCTCATCAGTTGAAGTAAAAGAGCAAATTGTTGATTTATTCTCTGCAGGTATTACCCTTAATACTGATAATGATGGAAACCCTGAAAGTTTCTTCATGGAAGTTGGAGATACATACATAGTACAGAGAGATGGTACATACTACTTATTTATCGTGAAACAAATAAATGAGACACCAGACAACAATGGTGACAACTATGTATTTGATATTCAGTTCTAGATTGAGCAAAAAACACAAACAATAATAAATGGAGGGAAGTAGCGCGAGTTGCTTCCCTTTCTTTTTTGGTGGGATACATTGGATATTGTGGGATACATGGGATATTGTGGATATCTTAGGATTTTGTTGGATACAGAGTATAATTGGCAAGATGTTATAGAGGGATTCTTTAGTAGTTAGTTGATTTACAATTACTTATAAGTCAATGTATTATTCTCATGCGTTAGAGAATATATAATGAAAAAAATGCCTTACATTTGTGGACTGTTTACTTTATTCTGGATTGAATTCAGTAAAGGGTCTCATAGCTCAGTTGGTTAGAGCATCTGACTCATAATCAGAGGGTCCAAGGTTCGAGCCCT
>CALHKJ010000290.1 GCA_938033975.1 uncultured Saprospiraceae bacterium
ACCATCTTGGTAGATAGGATTGATTGGTGGTACTTCTCCTACACAATCAATAATCATTGGAGGTGTATTACATACAAATTCGAAGGTGCAACACTCTTGTACAAAGAAGGTAGTATCCTTAACACAACCAAGTCTATCCTCAACGTAGACAGTATAATTACCTTCCGTAATGTTTGCAATTTGGAAAGGAATCATTTCATTAAATGAACTTGTTTCATAAGTACCGCCACCTGGAATAGCAAAACTCAAGGTGTATTCTGCAGTTCCACCAGTTACAGACATGATATAATCAGCCGTGTTTTGACCAGGCTGACATACAAATTCAAAATCTGTAATGGTTAGATCCGGAGCATCCGGTATTTGTGTTGTTGTTGTAAGGAAACAGGTAGCATCTGTTTTGTCTCTTATAATGATCAAGTAGTCATTGACTCCAAGATTTTCGAAGAGAGGTGAGTCTTGCCAATTAATTCCATCAAGGGAATATTCTAAATTGGTTGCGTCACTCAATACAGTAATTAAAATTGTTCCGTTCATTAAGTCGCAGTAGGCACCAGTAATTACTGGATCTCCTAGGACAATGCCGTTATCGGCAGGAACCTCTAGATTTGGTATGTTTGCGTCATCAATAGTTTCACTTCCAAATAGGGGAGTGAATAGTGTAAATAATGACAACAGTACCACGTTTAAAACAGTCAGGGATGGTAACATTGTAATTCTCGTTTTTATAGTCACTTATAGGACAACTATAAAATGGGCATCCCCTATACCTCTATGAGCACTTTGAACACATAACTAGAAAGCATATTAGTTAAGGTAAATTATACTTCGGATACAAAACTAAAATGCTCTATTTTATTGACTTTCAGAGTTTTACATTATTGAAAAAACGCATTTGTTAATTAATGCTAAATATCCAAATTTTTTTCGCATTTAAACTCTGCCATTCAATTGTGAAATTTCAATTTTAGTCAAAACTCTTTGTAACCGTTTGTTTTAACTGGTTATTTTTTTCAGGGTTTTCGAGTAGTAATTTTCTACGATAGACTAACTATCGACCAAGAACCGAAAATCCAATTAATTTATTGTTACGTCATGTATATCAACCATATTTTCATTTATGATTTTTTTGATGTGCTCTGGAATTTCTTTTTGATATCTTCCTCCGAGATGAACAGCTAGAAATTTTTCTGCTACTGAAAGGAAGGCAATATTGTTGTTTGGATTTGCAAATCCATGTCCTTCATCTTTAAAGTTAATATATTCAACTGCCAAGCCGAGATCTCTCATGGCAACAACAATTTGATTAGATTCAGCGGTTTTCACTCTTGGGTCATTGTCCCCTTGAGCAACTAGTAATGGTGCTTTTATATTTTTAGCATGGAAGAAAGGAGACTGTCTTTTCATTTGAGCTTTTCCTTCTTCTGTTGAAGGATCACCCATCCGTTTGTGGAAAACCTTTCTGAAAGATTCCCAATAAGCTGGAATCGTTTCCAAAAGGGTAAAGAGATTGGATGGACCTACAATTGAAACTCCTGCAGCGTAGACCTCAGGAGTAAAGGTAAGACCTGCTAAAGTTGCATAGCCTCCATATGAGCCACCCATAATTCCAATCTTTTTTGGATTGGCAATTCCCTCATTTATGAGAAACTCTGCACCTGCAGTTAGGTCATCTTGCATAAGCTGTCCCCATTCATTATTCCCTGCATTTAAAAATGCTTTACCGAAGCCTGTAGAACCCCTAAAATTGGCTTGTAAAACTGCATATCCACGATTGGCCAAAAATTGAGCAAAAGAATTATAACCCCAATAGTCCCTCGCCCATGGTCCACCATGTGGCACCAAAACTGCCGGTAGATTTTCAGCTTTGATTCCTTTTGGCAAGGACAGATAGGCAGAAATTTCCAAGCCATCAGAAGACTTATATCTAACCGTGGCCATTTTTGTAAGATGCTCAGTTGGTAAGTTAGGTCTTGGGCGGTATAAAAACTCAATTGATTTATCATCACGTTTGTACAGGTAGGCAGCTCCTGGATCTGTGTCAGAATTGACATACATAATCCACATAGCTTGATTTTCTGTCATTGAGGTGATGCTGCATTCAGCCTCAGGAAATTCTCTTGCAAAATGATCGAAATCAGTTTGAAATGTTTTATCCTTCCAGTAGATTCTTTCTTTATCTCCTATATATGTAGTTGAAATTAATTCGTCCGTAAGATCTGAAAAAAAAGCACTGCCAAAATCTACTTGTTGTTCAGGGTCGGTCTCAAGCACTTCAAAGCTATTGTTTTTCAAATCCAGTAGACCCAAGGCAGTGAGGTCTGCATCTCCTTGATTGCTTACAAAGTAATACTTGCTTTTATCTTTTGCTCCTCTGACTGGATAGCAACTTTCTTCTACATTACAGCTATAACATTTTTCAAAACCATTCTCAGTCTTTTTGAAAATATTGGTTCCACCATTTCCATCAGGAGAACTTGCAAGTGTGAGCTCGTCGTCAATGTTGAAATAAAAACCTGTAAACTGATCCACGTTCTTGAGTAGTAATTTTCTATCTCCAGTTGTAATATTTATTTCATACAAATCATGCCATGCAGGATCTCTGTCATTTAATCCAACAAACATGACATTCTTGTTTGATTTTGGTACATCCATTATGATAGCACGTACACCCTTTAGGTCAGTTATGTTTTTTGCAGTAGGTACGCCTGTATTTTCGTCGACGGTGCCATCAGGATCGACAGCATATACCTGAAAATTCTCATCTCCACCTTTGTCCTGCACGTACAATAAATATTTTTCATCACGACTCCAAAAATAAGATCGAATGGGACGACCCATGTCAGCGGTAACAGGTCTTGCCGATTCAAAGCTTTCTCCTTGGTTTTTCACCCATATATTGCTTACCCCATTGTAAGGTTTTATAAATGAAATATACTTTCCAGTAGGGCTAATTCTTGCGGATGAAATTTCTGGATTTCCGAACAAAATTTCTCTGTCAATTAAAGGTGGTAATTCCTGATTTACGGCCATGTTGTTATATTCTGCTATTCAATTTGGTTAGACAAAGGTACTTAGTAAGCTTATGAATTTTGTGACTCAAAGCATTTTTGTTTACAAGATGGAAAATGAGTCTTGGTCCTTATGGAATGGTAATTTTTCTCTGATTTTCATCAAATGTGTTTTGTTGATTCGACCTTCAAGTGTTTCCTCTTTGCCGGGATTACCACTACAAATTTCTGTTCCAAGTGGATCGATGATCACAGACGCACCGGTATATTCAATATCGTTACCATCCGAGCCAACACGATTGAGGCCAACACAGTAAGATTGGTTTTCAATAGCTCTTGCTTGAAGGAGGGTGGACCAAGCTTTGATTCTTTTGACAGGCCAACTTGCAACATAGATGATGAGGTCATAATCTTGGTCTTGATGTCGTCTACTCCAAACGGGAAAACGTAAATCATAACAGATTTGTAAATTTATTTTCCAGCCTTTAAAATTGATAATTTTTAACTCCTCTCCAGCTTTGTATGTTTCATCTTCGCCTGCCATAGCAAAGAGATGTCTTTTATTGTAAAATTGTATTTCCTTGTCTGGTTCCGCCCAAAGAAATCTATTATAAAAATGACCTTCTTCTTTTATGATGATACTTCCACAAATTGCAGAAGATTTTTCAGCAGCCATTTTCTTCAGCCATTGAGAAGTCCGTCCACCCATCTCCTCTGCTAGATTAGATGCATTGTTGCTAAAGCCAGTTGTAAACATTTCCGGAAGGACAATTATATCACTATGGTCAATAGCTTTAATCTTTTGCTCAAACATGGAAATATTAGAATCAATATCCTCCCAATGTAAGTCAGATTGAATGAGTGATATTTTAAGTTCCTTGGATAAGTCCATCAGACTTAGTTGTGGTATTTTTTGATTTTTTCGAGCATGGCTTCTTGTGGTACTTCTTTATCTTCATATTCTTTCATGAGAGAGGTTAGTTCATCTACCAGCCTAGCTCTGAATCCAAGTTTAAATCCAAACTCTTTGACCATCTTAATTTCTTTTTCAGAAACGTCCGAATCAATTTTTATTAAAAAAAGGAGGTAGTACAATATGGTCATACGTTGCATTTCGTTTTCTGGAATTTCCATTCCGAAACTCTCAAAATTTTGCTCAATTTCTTGGACCTGAACATTTTCTATCCCAAGTTGATTTGCAACATAGTCTATGTAACTTCTTTCAATCTTAGCCATACCATTATCTTCCTTACTCAACTTGAAGAGTAGTGCGACTAAATTTTTGCTTAATTCAAAATCAGATTCAAAAGGATGCATGCTTAATTATACTTGTATTAAAAAAGGGTAAATTACTCAAACTGTAATTTACCCTTTTTATTTTTTTTCTCTTTAAATTTAATAAAGGTCTATCCAAACTTGACCATTATAGTATCGGAATCCTACTTTATTGTCTTCTCGATTTGTACCATCGTCTAAATAAATATGCTGAGAATCTGGATCTTCAGGTACTGTTGATCTCATTTCCATAGTAAAGATTCCATCATGACCAGTTTCACCTGCATTTCCATAATTTGTTCCGCCTGGAATTCCTGGAGCGCCTGGTTCTCCTGCTAAGCCAGCAGGGCCTGGAGTAAAGTTATCTTGCCCTGGGTCACCTATTGGTCCGACAGGTCCACCAAAACCTTGTGGTCCTTGATCTCCCTTTGGTCCTTGATCACCAACTAAGCCTACAGGTCCACTTATCGAAGCACCAGTAGGACCATAGGGTCCTTTTGGTCCGGATGGTCCAGTAATCCCTGGCAGGCCTTGCGGACCTGGAAGTCCTTGTGGCCCAGTAGGCCCTATTGGACCTTCAGGTCCTGGATCTCCCTTAGGCCCTTGCTGGCCGGCAGGACATTGAGGACCGGCAGGACCAGTTGCACCCTGTGGTCCTTTTGGTCCTTGCGGTCCTTGTGGGCCATCAGGTCCCATTGGACCAGTTGCACCCTGAGGCCCTATAGTTCCGTCCAGTGACATGTTTGCAGTAAATGCATAAGGAACAGACAATAATTCGGAGGTACTTATATGATTATAATCAGGGGCGCCATTAATGTCCATTTCTATTTTAATATAGTGTCTGTTTTGTTCCCATTGAATAGTTTCAAAATTTGTAGTAGGATTTTCACCTTGCCCAACAAGTATTCTAAAATGTCCTTTGTCTGAACTTTCTACATTGTGTATTTCTGTGTAGGCAACAATTCCAGATGGATTAGATTCCAAAATTGATATTCTTAAGCCAATTTCTTGATTCATGATTACCTCATTGTTTCCATCCATTGCAATGCCTTGAAAAGTAAATGCTTGTGGAGCTTGTGCCACTAAAGCAAGCCCAAGGAAACTCAATATGATTGTATATATAATTTTCATTGTTCTAATTTGAAGTTTTTATATCTAGCCACTCGATACCATTCCAAATTCTAAATCCAGGATTTGCATCTTCACGATTTGTTCCGTCATCTAAATAAATATTTACAAAATTACTTGGCGTTGGAGGCTCATTTGTCATACGGAGTTGTTTGTAACCGTCTGGGCCCTTTGGGCCTTGTGGACCTTGCGGTCCTGTTGGTCCAGGAAAACCTTGTGGTCCTGGAGCCCCAGCTGGTCCAGGTTCACCTGGTAGACCATCTATCCCATCTATTCCTTTTGGGCCAACCATTCCACCTATTGCAGTATCTCCTCTATCACCTGTTGGACCTTTGGGTCCTGTTTCACCTTTTTCACCCATAATCCCGGGTGTGCCTGGATTACCTGGTTCACCAACATCTCCTGTTGGTCCCATTGGTCCAGATATTCCTTGTGGTCCCATTGGTCCAACTATTCCTTGTTGGCCTGCTGGACCTGCTGGTCCTGGAGGTCCGTCAGGTCCTTTGATGCCCATTTGAGGCCAACACATTGGACCCTGATCACCTGGGTCACCTTGTTCTCCTGGTGGACCAGCTGGACCTTCTGGTCCTGGTATTCCTGCTGGGCCAGCTGCTCCTTCAAGACCAATTGGTTGATTGGCCGATGCTTTTGAAACCAAAGCATAAGGAACTGATTGAAATTGAATGGTGCCTGTATCAGTATAATTTTCTCCGCCTTCAATATCGATTCCAACATTTAAATAGTGACTATCCAAATTCCACTCAATTGCAGTAAATGTTCCTTGAATAATTTCTCCTCGACCAATTTCTGCAGAAAAATGTCCTATTGAACTAGTTTCAACAGTATGTTTTTCTGAGTATACAATTTCTCCTTCGATTGTACCTCTGCTGATCACAAACCTAAGACCTATAGTCTGCGAATTTACTGAGGTAAAATCTTGGTCAAGGGCAACACCTTGATAGCTAAAAGCATCTGGAATACTTTGACTATTAATTTCGTAATTAGTCAAAAGAATAATGCCAATAAAGAGAATTCTATATATAAAATTTTTCATTGTTCTATTTTTTAAAGATCAATCCATGAAGTTCCATTCCAAAATCTAAAGCCAATATTTCCATCTGCTCTATTGGTGCCGTCATCTAAATAGATTCTATTTTCAACTGGATCTTCAGGAGCCTCTCTCAATAATTCCTGCACAGCTTTACCAGCTTGTCCTTGAGGTCCTGGGAAGCTCATTCCAGCTGTCCCAGTCGGACCTCTTGGTCCATCAGGTCCTTGTGGTCCCATTGGTCCGGATAAACCGGGAAGACCTTGTGGCCCCTGTGGACCAACTCCTGGTATTCCCTGAATACCCTTATCACCTTTTTCTCCAGGTGGACCATTTGGTCCTTGAGGGCCCTGTAAGCCGATTGGTCCATCTGGCCCTGGATCTCCTTTTTCTCCTTGAGGCCCTGGAGCACCTTGTATGCCTTGTTCGCCTGGCTCACCGTGAGGACCGTTAGGTCCTTGTGCTCCAGTGGGACCTGGATCTCCTGGTTCACCTTGAGGACCTTGAGGACCCTGTGGTCCGATTGGACCTGTCAATCCTTTATCACCTTTTTCTCCTTGCAATCCTGGTGCACCTACATCTCCAGCAGGTCCTTGAGCACCAGAAGGACCTCTTGGTCCAACAAGTGCATGATTACTAAACATGGCATATGGGACAGAATAAAATTGTTCTGCTCCCAAAAACTCATAGTTTGCTCCTCCATCTGGGTCAAGCTCTACTATAAGAAATTGATTTGAGTTGGTCCATGAGATTGAAGATAGATCTGATGTACTGACACCTTCACCAATAGAAAGTGCAAAATAGCCAAAGTCATCTGTGGATAAATTATGTACTTCTTCGTATTGTATAGTTCCATCTTCAGATCCTTCAGCTATTGAAAGTCTGATGGAAATTTCTTGATTCCTCAATACTTCACCATCCAATTGAGCCACCCCTTGATATCGGATTGAATAAGGAGCTTGACCAAACAATTGCAGAGATAGAATTAAGAATATTAGTGTGGTTAATCTTTTCATAGCCTATCTATTGTTTGATGATTGAATAAGATCCAAGATTATTTTCTTCATTGTATAGTCGAAGAAAGTAGGTCCCTGGCGTAAGCGACGAAAGGTCAATCTTTTGATTACTATTTTCAAAAGTAGTTTGTGCCATCAATTGACCAAGCGAATTAAAAAGTGAAGCTCTGTATGCTTCATTTTCTTTTTGTAATTCTAGGTGAAGTTCATAACTAACTGGGTTAGGGTAGACCTTTAAAGTTGATAACAAAAGTTCCTCGGTATCTGAGGTCCCAGATTCAATTGCAACTTGCAGAAAGCCTTGTGCTAAACTCACATTTCCATCACCGGAGACAGTGGCATTCATTGGTTCACCAACGGCAAAATATAAACCTCCGTTGGAACTCATTGCTGATTTTCCAACAGTAGAAATATTATAAGAACCTATGGATTGGCCAAAAGCTATGGTTGAAACCATGAGCAGTGTCATTAGAAGAAAGTTTTTCATATTTTGATTTTTAAATATTTTATCTTACTCGCAAATAATATTGGAATACAAGCGAGCATTATAATACTACATGAAAAGTTGAACAATATATTTATATCAGAACGCCAATTTAAAGAATTAAGATGCCTCAAATTAAATTTAAACAATGAAAAGAAAGATTCTACTAGCCATAGTGGCCTTCTTGATAATTGCTCAATTTTTTAGGATTGACAAGACAAACCCTCCTGTTATAGCCGCAAATGATATACTTAATCATGTGCAAGCTCCAGAAGATATCCAATCTATGATGAAAGCTGCTTGCTATGATTGCCATTCGAACGAAACGAAATATCCTTGGTACATGGATATTGCTCCATTCTCTTGGTGGACCAAAAATCATGTAAACAATGGAAGAGGCTCATTAAATTTCTCTGAATGGGTTAGTTATTCGGAAAAGAAAAAGAAGCATAAACTTGAGGAGTCTGCCCTCAAGGTGCGTAAAAAATGGATGCCTTTAACCAGTTACTTATTGGCGCATCCTGAGGCAAAGATATCAGAAGAAGAAAGGGAAAAATTGGCCAAGTGGTTTGAGTCAATGATGTAATGAAAAAAGCCAGGAGAGCAATTTGCTTCCTGGCTTTTTTTTATTTTATTTTCTCAACCTTCTTGGTAAAACTCTCACCGGAGTTAGCGCAAAAGAATTTGAATATATACATACCCGAATCATAATTGGATACATCAAGCTGTGTTACAAATGAATTGAGACTTTGTTTGTCAATCAGCTTTCCACTAACATTGAAAATAGACATTTCGTATTGCGTATCGTTTGATAATTCGATAGTAAGAAGTTCTTCTACTGGATTTGGAAAGATAGAAATTGAATTTTCTATCTTATCATCAGCATTAGCTACTTGCTCTTGGTTATTGTAATCGAACAGTGGTAATAAAAGACCTCTTTGAATATAGGTGTCAATTACTTTTTCTGCATTTGACTCACTCCAAACTTTCCCAAACGGCTTAGCTTTTCTAGTTCTCATTTTTTGTTCCTTTAGACCATTGATCATCACACTTTCGTATTCAGATCCTACTGCATGATTGTGATCTTGGCAGAGTAAAGTGGACTCTTCATCTTTCATTACTTTTTGGTGGTTTGCGTGATTGGTATGTCCAATAGTATGAACACATGCTTGAGCAAATTGCACCAAATATTTATCAGATAAAGAGATTGTATTATTTTTCTTAATACTTACGGTCATAAATTCCCCTGGGTCATTGCAGTATATCTGAGCTGATCCCATAAAAGGAATATCAAGTGCTGCATCCATTAAATTGACTATTGTATTAATGTCATTTTCGATAGCAAGCTCTCTTGTTATTTTGTTTAATTGTGTTTCTCCATTTCTTTGATCTGGATCAGAGAAAACAGTGTATCCAACTAGATCAAAAAGTAAAGAAAGATCTTCTGGATATTTATGAACTATGATTTCTTCCACAATGGGCATATGTGACCATTCTAGAAAGTCACTTTTATTGGCCTCAGCTACTTCAACAAGATGTAGATTCATAGCCAACTTCAATTTCTCAATTTGGGCTTCACTAATGATATCTTCATGATTGGTCATTAATAGAATCCTAAGGTTTTTAGTCTGCCATTGCTTTGCGGTTCTTTGAGCATCATCATTTTTTCTAGCATACCATTCTTCAGCATCTGTAGTTTGTAAAACATTGGTATAATGGTTTACGTCCTCTGCGCTTAAGAAAGGAAAATGGCAATCAATTGCTCCGCCTTGAAATTGTTGTGAACTGCTAGTGGAGCATTGTGCTTGTAGTACATTTGACTGTGCTATAAAAGCAAGTAAAATGATAGACAATATTAGCTGTACTTTAATAGTCATTATTTAATGTTTGAATTATTTTGAAATCTTAGACAAAGTTAAATAAGGATCTAGAAATTCGTATAACTAAGGTTGTTAAGAATTGTATAAAGATTAGAACCGTTGAGCAAAAATTATTCTGCTATCGAATATCCTTTGGTTTTTTGCTTTTTTTCTACTGGCATTTCCTTCACGGATTCATCCCCATAGTAACAGCCCAC
>CALHKJ010000291.1 GCA_938033975.1 uncultured Saprospiraceae bacterium
TATAGCCAATATATTGGCTGCCGTGATACTGAGTATAAAAGACTCAATCGTCAAATCTTTAAGAATATAAATCTGTATTCCAAGGATGGCAATAAGCAATATTTTATCCAAAACAGAAAAGAGGGTTTCTTTTCCATAGTCCCCCATTGCAGGGAAATGGCTTTTTATAAATACATAAAAAGAGGAAAGGAAAAAATTCAAAGCTATCATACCAAGGAGCCTGAAGTAGTTTGATGGGTAACCAATCCATGTTCCGGCTATTCCAAGAAAGAGCAAAAACAGAAGACCCAACCAAAGCTTCATGATAATCGTCTGACCAATACGAGCCGCAAGATTTGTACGATTTTCAGCTACCCATTTTGTATTCTGATTATGGATACCCGGATCAAGGATGATCTGAAATAAAAAACAAAAATTTAGAAGGCCGAAATAAAGACCCCAGGAGTTAGGACCAAGCAGGTTTTGTGCCTGTGTCTCAATTCCAAAAATATAGATCGGCTTAATCAAAAGATTTGCAAACAAAAGAAAGGCCAAATATTTTCCGAAGGACTTGTTGGGCATGGCGCTAAATTAAGAAAAGACTAGAGTCTTTTCTTAATGACTCGCTGCGCTTCGCTGGCTGGGGACTTTGTTTGTTTACATTTTTATAGAAATCTCACTATTAGGTATGGAACATAATTATAGAAGATTAAAAATTTGGCAAAAATCTATGGAATTGGTTTGTATGATCTATAAAATCACGCAATCCTTTCCCAAAGAAGAAAAATTTGGCTTGGTGAGTCAAATGAGAAGAGCTGCAGTTTCAATTCCTTCAAATATAGCTGAAGGTTCATGCAGAAATTCAGAAAAACACTTTTCTAACTTTATTCAAAACTCAACAGGTTCACTTTATGAGTTAGAGACTCAGTTAATAATATCGCAAGATCAAGATTTCATCTCCAAAGAACAATTAGATATTCTTACATCCGATATCCTGAAAATTGATAAGATGCTCTACACTTTCAATAATAAAGTACTCAAGAAATAGCATAGAGGTCCCCAGCATTGCGTGTCTCCAGCGCAGCGTGTCCCCAGCGCAGCGTGTCCCCAGCATAGCGTGTCTCCAACGCAGCGTGTCCACAAAAAACCCCTCTGGAATCTGGTATCTGGAAGTCTGGTGTCTATAAAACACTGTTCTTACCAAACAACAAAACAATTTATAAAAATACATAATTCCCTATCCATCAGCCTCGTCTAGTTAAAACTTCAATTAACGTATTATATATTTCTTTAATATGTATTTGTTTACTTACATTTGACGAACCGAATTATCTTTCCCACTACAGTATAAAATATATTTCCCTAACCGATAAAAAAAATCCGATATGTTCCCAAAACATGTCAGATGGTATCGTTTGCTACTCCTATTATTAGTAGTAGTAAATTGCGACGAGGCCATTGCAAAAACCGATAGCAACCTTGATCTCGATTCCGGGCCAGGTATTATAGTTACCTGCCCGGCCGCTTCGATTGGATCCACCAATTGCGGAGATCAAGCACCCCCAATGCAAGCTTCCTTTACGAATTCAATTTCCGACGGAGACATTGCTGCATTCTCATTGATTGGGGGATCAATCACAGGTACTCCTTGTGGTGAAATCATTATACTTGGTATTGAAGCAGGCACAGGTGTTACTTTCGATGGTTGCAATTTTGTAAGCCGCCAGTTTCTAATTTATGATGATGCAAATATCGATGGTATATTAGATTTCACTGAATTTGTTCAAAGTTGTACTGTAGATTATAGTATTGGAGATATTACGGCACCAGAAATAATTGGTAGCCAACCATTATTCATTAGCTGCTTTTCACCAAATCCAGAAGAAGAGATTCAAGCTTGGTTAGATCAAGCAGCTTTTTCATTTGTTCAAGATTGTAGTAGTGTAACTGTAAGCAACAATTATAATGAAGTCTTTAATGTATGTAATGAAATAAATCAAGAAGTCACCTTCACATATGTCGACGAGTGTGGTAACTCAACAGAATTTATGCAGATTATTAACTATGAATTCTTTGATCCATTTATTGATTGTTTTCCTCTTCTTATTGGCTGTTCAGAGATTCAAGACTTGGCTAGTGGACCAGAGACATTGATAGAGTTTAACTTTTTTTATGGTTCTGCTGAATTTTGTAACCCAGATAATGTTACAGTTAGCTTTACCGATAGTGAACCAATTGACTTCTGTTCTGTAGAGGGAAATAATTTGGGCTCATTTGTAAGAACTTATAATTTCACTGACAACAATTGTGGGCAAACATATTCTTGTGAAACAACAATTGAATATTTTAGGTTTCCACCTGAAATTTCTTGTCCAATTTATTCATGTGAAATTGGTTTGTTACCCGGTGCTACAAGTGTAGAGGAGTTTGAAGCACAAGGCGGTTTTGTAGAAGGTTGTGGAGATTTATCAATCAGTTTTGTTGATAGCCCGCCATTGAGTGGGACAGATATTTGTGATGTAGGAGGAATGGTAAGAACATACACAGTAACTGATGAATGTGGATCAACTGCTTCATGTCAACAAATTTTTGCTTTCGACTCTATGTTGGAGTTAACATGCCCACCAGATGGAAATGGAATTTCATGTACTAGTGATTATGCTAGCTCAGGTACTTTGGATGCACAAGAATATATGGCAAATGGAATATTTGTTAATGCATGCAGTGAATTTGTATTGACTTATCAAGATACTCCCTCAGGTGCTGATCCTTGTGAACTAGGGATTCCTATTACCAGAGAATTGACGCTAATTTCTTCTTGTGGTGGAAGTACAAGCTGTTCATATACATTTGTTTTTGAAGAAAATCTTCTTGAGATAGAATGTCCTGAACAAACTCCAGCCATTTTTAACTATGGTGATCCTGAGCTTGAAGCTGCGACCACAGTAGAGGAATTCAACGACATTGGTGGAGCAATTTTAAATAGTTGTTCGACAGTATCAATTAGCCATAATGACCTTGTAGAAATATTTGACGATGGTTTTGGTTTTATAGAAAGAGAATATTCCTTTACCAATGAATGTGGTGGAATAAGCATCTGCAATCAATTCTTGGAGGTTTTCTTTACTGCTACTGACCTTGAGTTAAGCTGTGGAACAACAACAGATATAATTGTAGATTGTAATGATGCTAACCCTGACGGTCCAAGTATAAATGAACTGGTTTTGGTGCAATTATCTAATTGTACAACAGAACTTAATGAGGTTAATGTATCAACACAAATATCAAATAATTTTTCAGGAATAACATACTCCGGAAGCGGCACTTCTCAAGAAGTAATATTTACCTTGAGTGATAATTTTGGAAACACCTTAGAGTGCCCTAAAACGATAACACTTATTGGTGATTGCCCAATTGGTGTAGACTGTTCTGCAGCAACTGATATTGTAGTTGACTGCAACAATGCAGGCTCAACACCGACAGGTTTAAATGATTTAATTGCAGCCCAAGCGGCTATATGTGCAAGTGCTATTGAGACAGCATCTGTTTCACCTGATGGTGGACCGGTTACAGTTTTTAATAACTTTTCTGGCATAACGTATTCAGGTAGTGGTACTACACAAGATATTATTTTTACGGTTGTTGATAATCAAGGTACATTGACCCAATGTCCAAAAACAGTAACTGTTATAGGAAATTGTAATTCTATTAGTTGTCCTTCAGACCTTTTATTGGTATGTCAGGATGGTTACCCAGAACCTGCAACAAGTTTTAGTGAATTTTTAGCCTTAGGAGGAAACTTTGATTTTGGAACATGTGGAACAGGCACAATAAGTTCTTCAGATGATGTTAATTTCGAAGATTTAGGATTTTGTTTTGATGAAGATGCAAGAATTGTAAGAGAATATACTCTAACTGACGGTTGTGGAGCTGTGTTTAATTGCACACAGATAATAGACTTTATCCCACATACCGAAGACCCTGAAATAAATTGTGGTAACAGCCTTACAGTTGATACGAATACTGATGAATGCACTTACCAAGCAATTCTTACTCCACCAACAGCAGTAAGCGCTTGCCATAATATTGAAATAGTAAGTGTTACAAGTCAGTTTCCAAACAATGAAGTAAATCTAAGTATAGGACAACATATCATCGAATGGATAGCAATAGATGTGTGCGGACAAGAGAGTGCTTGCAATCAATTAATAAATGTTGCTGGTGATGTTAGTAATGACCTTTCATTGATTTGTGCAGGTGGTCAATTAGCAATATTAGAAGATAATGGTTTTGCGAGCGTACCGGCATTACAATTTGTAGATCAAACCGTTAATACTTGTGGAGATTCGGGACCATATACATATGATGTTAGAAGGTTGAACCCTGGTCAATGTAGTACTGGCAGCGGAATGGCATTCTCTAGCTCTTTGACAATTTGTTGTGAGGATTTAATCTCAGGTGTAATTGCAGTCGAAGTAAGAGTTATAGATGCTAATGGGGATCAAGCTACCTGTGAGTCAAGGGTGGAAGCTAGAGATATAATCAGACCAATAATTTCTTGTCCACCTAATCTTGATGTCTCATGTACAACCAATATTAATCTTGCCGATCTCTTGGATTTCGGCGTGGCAACTGCGTCAGATAATTGCCAAATAGATTTAAATATTACTGAATCAGTTGTTGACAATAGAGATGCCTGTGGTGTAGGACAAATTTTAAGAACATTTATTGCCACAGATCTTGCTAACAATAATACAAGTTGTACTCAGACGATAAATGTTACTGGAGATTCAGCAGGCCCAATAATTACCTGCCCTCAAGATTTGACTGTTGATGCAAATGATGGTAACTGTGCATATACTGCAGTACTTACACCACCGAGTGCTACAAGTTCATGTACAAATGTAAATGTGCTTAGCGTTACCAGTCAGTTTCCAAACAATGAAATAAATCTTGAAACAGGAACACATATAATAGAATGGACGGCGACTGATGAATGTGGGCGAGTAAGTACTTGTAACCAAACAATTAATGTAGTTGGCGGTGAAAATGATTTTAGTATTGTTTGCGAAGGAATATTATGTGCATATCTAGAAGAAGATGGAACTGCAAATGTTCCAGCCTCACAATACGTATATGAAATATACGATGACTGTGGAAGTGGCGGACCTTATGTCTATGAAATAAGAAGACGTTACCCAGGTCAATGTGATGGCAGTGCAGGCACGGCATTCACACCATCTCTTAGTGTCTGTTGTGAAGACCTTTTAGTTGGTCAAATTAATATTGACGTTAGAGTAACTAATACAAGTAATGGCAACACAGCAATTTGTCAACCTATATTAGAAGTCAAAGATTTAATAGCTCCTAGGATAGCATCTTGCCCTGCTAATCAAAACATTTCTTGTGCTAGTATCTTAGATCTAAATGATCTTTCAGCCTTTGGATCAGCAACAGCGACAGATAATTGTCCAGATGGTCTAACTGTTATTGAGTCTTTTGAAGATAATAGAGAAGATTGTGGATTTGGAGATATAGTAAGAATCTTTACTTTCAAAGATGCCTCAAACAATACAGTTTCTTGTTCACAGGTACTTACTGTTACCAACAACGATCCATTTGTAGAAGATGATATTGTTTGGCCTGGAGATAAATTATTTGCAAATATTTGCAGCGATGAAATTCCAGGACCTGATATGGCAGGTAGTCCTACTTTCACTACTAATGCATGTTCAGAACCTCTAATAACTCGTACTGACCATTTACAGGTAGAAGGACCTGGTTGTATAATAGTAACTAGAAATTGGGTTGTTCTTGATTGGTGTCAATTTGACAATGGTGCTGATCCATCAACATACAGATGGGAATATAATCAGATCATTACAATTCAAAATACAATAGCTCCAGTTTTCGATACATGTGAATCTACAGTAGAAGAATGTGGTAATGAACAGACTTGTACTGGAATGATAAACTTAAGTGTAAGTGCAACGGATGATTGCTCAAGCAGTAGTGATCTAAGATATGTATATACCTTGACGCTTGAAAACGGTACTATCATAAATGGTCAAGGCAATTCAATTAATGCACCTTATCCATATGGACATCACACAATAGTTTGGGCAGTAAATGATGGATGTGGAAATGTAGCAAGCTGCGCTCAGGATATAATTATAAAGGATTGTAAAGCACCGAATGCTATTTGCCTAAGCGGTATAAATATCAACCTTACACAGGCACCAGGTGGTGTGCCATTAGCAGAAATATGGGCAAAAGACTTAGATGCAAGTACCAGTGATAACTGCACCGAAACTGAAGCATTAGAATATGCATTTGATATGAACTTCACTCAGCCAGCCTTAGTGTTTGATTGTAGCCATGTTGGAGTATCACAAATTGTGAGGATGTATGTAAGAGATGGTGACGGTAATGTAGGTTTCTGTAAAACAACCTTGCAAGTTCAAGATAATCATAACCTATGTGATGAATTTGTAATTGAACCTACTGATGAAGCTGAAGTAATGATTCAAGGTAGAATTGCAACAGAAGGAAATTTGACAATGGAAAATGTTGATGTGATGTTAGAAAACTCAGCTGATGCAATGCATTATATGACCGATCAAAATGGCGAATATGCATTTGAAAGTCTAGCTATGTATGATGACTTCAATCTAGTGCCAACTTTCCAAGATGATATATTAAATGGAATATCTACTATAGATGTATTATATATCCAGAGACATATTCTAGGAATAGAAAAACTAGATACACCATATAAGATAATTGCTGCAGATGTAAATAACTCAAAAACCGTGAGTGCTGTAGACATTATTGAGTTAAGAAAAGTAATTCTTGGCTTGAAAGATGAATTTGACAATTCGACAGTTTGGAGATTTGTAAATCCAAATGACGGAATGGTAGACCCAGAACATCCATTTCCGTACAATGAAAATATGACTTTAACGGATCTTGATCATGATGCTAGCAATATGGATTTTGTTGGTGTGAAGACAGGTGATGTGAATTATAGTGCGTTGATCAACGGTTTCATCCCAGAGACCTTTTCCTTTAGATCCCAAGAAACTCTAAGACTAGTTAGTTCTAGTGTAGAGGGGGGTTCTATCCAACTAACAGTAAATAACGATCAATCATTATTAGGGTTCCAATTAGCATTTAGGGTCTCTGGCTCTATGGATCAATTTAATCTTAGTTCATCTATCATTGATATTGATGAAAGCAACTATGCCATCCATGATGACTTATTGAAGATTAGCTGGTCCTCAGCAGAGGCAATCGACTTGACAAAGGGTATGGAGTTATTCTCTATGTCATTTGATGAAAATGGTGATTACGAACTTCTAGAAAGTCTTCCGATGTATAAGGTAGAAGCTTATGATGCTTCCCTTAGGTCACTTGATGTAGAGATCAACACAGAAGATAAAACAGTAGATGATGAATGGCAGGTATTTAGAAACACACCTAATCCATTCGTAGACAACACTTTTATTCCATTTACGGCACCTAGAGAAAGCCAATTGGTACTTTCTGTATTCGATGTCAATGGTAAAATTCTTTTCAAAGAGTCTAGACTCGTAACAGAAGGATACCATAAGTGGGAGTTAAGTGCAACAGATTTAGGAAACGTTCACGGAGTTTTATATTACAGGCTTGAGTCGGATGATTTTAGTTCGACTCAGCCTTTTATCCGGCTGAAATAAGAATAGAATATATATGAATACGCCACATACATTTGTGGTCCCATGATTTGATAATAGAACCTAACGAACCCCGCTCTGAGAAGGCGGGGTTCATTTTTTTATCTATAATCCAATTGATATTAAAAGACAGGAGTTGGAATTAATTTTTCAAATTTTTAAGAAAATCGTACTTAGTAAAAAAAATTTATCTAAGTTTGTTAAACGATACAATGAAATATTTAGCATTACATCATCATCATTTTCATATTTGCCCTCAGGCAGAGTGATAATGATATGTAATGCATTAAGATATCTAAAAACACCGTCTGATTTACTCAGACGGTGTTTTTTTATGGCCAAAGGTTTACTCATTCAAACAAAAATTTATAATGAGTAAGCTAAAAATAGCCATTCAAAAAAGTG
>CALHKJ010000292.1 GCA_938033975.1 uncultured Saprospiraceae bacterium
TCTTTTCGGATGATTGAAAGCCAAAAGGAAAGTCAATGGATGGTATACATTGTAAAGTGTAATGATGAAACATATTATACAGGCATCACCAATGAAATAGAAAGAAGAATAACAGAGCACAACGACTCCACTAAAAAAAGCAAAGCTGCAAGATATACACGTGCAAGACAGCCTGTAGAACTTATTTATTCTGAAGTATGCACTAATAGGCAAGAAGCAAGCAAAAGAGAATTTGCTATTAAAAAACTGCGCCGAGTTCAGAAAGAGAAATTGATTTTCAATTCCAAAGGATAAAGCAAGATCACTTTAACGGATTAAGTGAATCAACAGAAACGAGATTTGGAGTAAAGCTATTGATCTTCATCGTGTGCAATAAGCCGTTCTTTACCAAATTAGATTCTACAGGCATGACACTAGGAAGTAGCAAGCCATTGTAATCTTTGTACTCAGTATAATAGGCTGCGCCAGAAATAAATCGGAAGAAATCGCGGATGGTATATTCTACCTTCGCGATTCTTTTTGTTTCAGCATCAACCCAAATGATATACTGATCAATATCCTTTTGTGGCTCTAAGGTATTCCAAGAGGCAATAAATCCTTCTGTTTTCCTTCCATCAATCAGTTGCTCACCAACATAATCTATAGCAGTAGCTTCTCTTATCCGATTTGGCAACTCTATGAAATATTGATAGGTCGGAATCCAAAATTTCGTATCGTCATTCTCTTTAGCAAGCATTTCACCGTCATCAGTTTTATAATAGGTCTCCCAATCTTGAATGCCATGTACAAGTCCTTTCTGCTTTCCAGAAATAATTTCCATTTGACCTGTGGCAAGTTTGGGAATAAAATTTAGAGAAAGCAATATTTCATTTTCCTTGAAGGGGTGACCAAACTTCCCAACCAATCCATAGAAGTCGTCTCCAAATTTGACATTGTAGGTTTGAATATCATCCCAATACTTGATTCCATGAGCCTCGCCCATTTCATCCAATAACTGTTTGGCCTTATCTACATTGGATAATTGACTGCTATCCTCTTGTCTTAGATCCTTAAGCTTGTAAAAGTTAATACAGCCGGTAACTCCGAATATCAAAATTAATCCTATTCCAATTGCGATTGCTTTTTTTGCCATTGCTTCTCTTACTATTTTACCAAAGTCACAAAGATACCTACAGAATTATTAGCAAATTGTTTTCATCCCGCCCTTTTGCGCTTTCAAAAAAGAAAAATTAAATAAAATTGAAAAATTCTTTGACCCTTCCCTTAGGTCATAGACTATATTTGAATTATCATGAAAAAATACAAGGTCAAAGAGCTGGCGGAACTCGCAGGAGTAAGTGTAAAAACACTTCATCATTATGACAAGATTGGACTACTCAGTCCAGCTATCAGATCAGAGAAGAAGTATAGGCTTTATGGAGAAAACGAACTTTATAGATTACAGCAAATCTTATTCTACAAAGAACTAGCTATGCCACTCACAGAAATTGGGGAAATTCTCGATAACAGAAACTTTGATCAACTAAATGCATTGATGGAGCATAAGAAAATGATCCAAAATGAAAAACTAAGATTGGATGAACTAGTCAACACTATAGATAAAACAATTTTACAATTAAAAGGAAAAAAGATGATAAGCGATAAAGAACTTTACCGTGGATTCAATTCGGAAGAGATTGAAAATATCAAGGCAGAATCCAAAAAGAAATTTGGAGAGAAGGAATTCAATACGAGTGAAAAGTATTTGAAGAGCTTAAGCAAGGAGCAATTCGAGGAACTTAAGAATGAACAAAAGGAAATTTTCAAGAATCTTCTAAAGCTATCAACTGAAGATAACGGCAGCGAAACTGTGCAATTAGAAATTGCTAGACTCTATCAAAATATCAGAAAATTTTGGGGCACTCACGGAAGTCCCTCCACTCAAAAAAGTGAATTCAAAGGATTAGCTAAGTTGTATGTTTCGGACTCGTCATACACCAAAGTAGATGGAGAAATTCATGAAGGATTTCCAGATTTTCTTGAGAAGGCAATGGCACATTTTGCAAAAACCCAATTGTAAAGTCTGGAATTTGAAGACTGGAAGTTAAGAATTCACCTTGACCAACTTAGATTGTTCGACCTTGTAAGTTTGCTTGCTTGCAATTTGAATCGGCAAAATAATATGAAATTCTGATCCACCAGTAGGGGAAGTCTCAACCCATATCTTACCATTGTGGAGATCTACAATTTTCTTACAAATAGCCAGACCAATTCCTGAGCCACTGAATTCTGATCTATTGTTTAAACGCTCAAATAAGGTGAAAATATTTTCTCTTTTATCTTCAGGGATGCCTATTCCATTGTCGCGAACTATGAATAATAACTCATCATCTATTTGATCAAGACTAATTTCGATTAGCGGAGTCACTCCAATACTAACAAACTTTAAAGCATTGCCTATCAAATTTGATAGTAGTTGTTTGATTAAAGTACGATCTCCATTTATTATAGGAATAGAAAAATTACTATTTACAACTGCATTCTTTTTGATAAAATCATTTTTTCTTTCGAAGCTAATTTCATCAATCAGTTCATCAATTGAAAACTCAGTTGGATTAAGTTCCATTTTCGAAACCGATCCCAATTGGTTAAGTGAACCAACCATGTCATGCATCTTTCGATTGCTCTCACTTATGACCTCAAACATATTGTCCTCTTCTTCGGTCAATTTGCCTTGAATTTTTTTCCTCAACAAACCAGCAAAGCCAGTTATACTTCTCAATGGAGCTTTCAGTTCGTGTGCAGCCAAATGTGCAAAACTTTCCAATTGAATATTACTTTCAATGTACTTATCTAAGACCTTATTCTTTTCAACTAACTCTAATCGTTTTGTTTCAATTGCAGCTTTCGAAATAGTCAATTGCTCTTGTTGTTTTCTCAGATTAAGAATGAAAAATTGACTTATGAAAAAGAAGCAAAACATATACACTATAGCATTTAAAAATTCTGGGTAAAAATTTCCAGCAGGAAAAAATAATGGTTCACCCATAGTAGAAGCCAAAAGAAAAAACTCTACTATAACAAAGAAAATAAAATACATCCAGTGGGTTCTCTTATCATCAAAAAATACGACATTGAAGACAAGCGCAACCATTGGATAAATCACTACAGCATAATATGAATGTCCTTGGATAAAAATTGGATACCCTAAAACCAAAAATAGACTCCAAATCATTAAATGATAGGCAAGATTTTTTGAAACGTATTTAAAAACAATCCAATTAAATAATACGAATGAAATAAAAACACCTCCCATTACTAGTTCTCGAATTGCTCCACTTGTAGCAAGAATCAGCACTAGAAGTACAAAGGATCCAAAAAGTGATATTTGTAGGATCTTTTTAAATAGAATCTCCTTATATGATTGATATGTTTTGTTTGGGGACATGTTGTTACTAGTAATACAATATAGTGCAAGAGACATTCCAATGTTCAAATTATTATGTCGCTTAGTTTTCAGTTGAGATTATATTAAAAATAGAAATCGTGATATGTAAAAAGACCTACAAAATCAAGGCATAGTTATAAGCGAAGCGTGTCCCCAGCAAGCGAAGCAAAGCGTGTCCCCAGAAAAGCGAAGCGATGCGTGTCCAAAAGACTTCAGTATAGAGCATAAAAAAAACCTACTCACTTTTGAGCAGGTTTATTTTTTTGAATAATTTTCAACACCCTTTGATAATAAGACAGCAAAACAAACCCCTACCCCTATTTCAAATGTCGATTTAAATACATTTAATTTTTTAGATGTGTAAAGTATTGATTAGCAATGAGATTTGAGACGAAAGACTTAAGACGAAAGACCGGCACAATCTTTAAGATTTTATTTAGAAACTAATTATCTTTGCCTATCGTTATTAAATTGATGAGAATTAGAAGATTACATAGAATATTTGCCTTAGGTATGGCCATGCTGATGCTGGCTGTCTCTGCTGGTTTTTCTGTGGATTTCCATTATTGTCAGGGAGAATTCAAAAACTTTGCGCTATTTAAGAAGGCAAAGTCATGTCATGAATTGGCAGAGATGAAGGCTTCATGCCATATGTCCTTAAGTGAGAATTCAAATTGTCATTCGGCTAAAGTACTATGTGATAGCAAAGAAGAAAATGGATGTTGTGACAATGAAACAAAATTGGTCAATCTTGACATTGATTACAATTTTGGATCGGATATCATCAATACTGAATTTGATGAAGATTTAGAATTATCTTTTGTACTGCAAAATTCTATAGAACTCACATCAAGTTTTAAATCAAAAGTACCCTACCTCAATTACAAACCTCCATTGATTGTAGTTGATAAAACAATCCTATTTCAGTCTTTCCTTTGTTAAATTTTAGTGTTCTATGCTTAATCGCATTGAAGCAATTCAATGCTATTTTCTTATTTGTACACACTAAAAATGAAACAATACAACTATCTACAAAAAATAATTTTACTACTAAGTATACTATTACTTACTGGTAGAGCAATCGGGCAAGGCCCACCTATTACAGCAGATAAACCCATCATGCTGTCTGAGGGAACTTTCATTGCAAAAACCCTATCAGAATACAGAAGCACGGACTTTGGAGATTTTACAAGAATTCCATTGATGCTTCATTATATCTTTCACAAAAATGCCTTGGTCGCATTACATGTACCTTTTGTAAGTTATGACTTTGATCCTGGTTTTGGAGTTGATGGAAGTGGCTTGGGAGATATGAATATTCTTCTCAAATATCAATTTTATAGAAATGATAAAACAGGTAAAACGTTTAGGCTTGTTGCAAAGAGTTTACAAAATCTTCCTACCGGCGAAGCTTTAGATATCCACGATTTTAGCACAGGGTTCTATAAAGGATATTATGCTCTTGTAGCAGGATATGAAACCATTAAGTATGGTATTTCTGGAGAAGTTGGATACAATCATTCTCCACAAGACAATACTGACGAGTTAAGAGTAAATCTTGGCTTCGGACTACCTCTACTTAAGCCAGTCTACCCAGTCAATCAGATCAACTTATATTTTGAGTACAGTTACATAAGAGCTACTGAGATTGGGGCAGATATGCTTTTATATGCCCAAGGAATTCAATACGCTAAAAAAAGAGTGACTTTAGAAACGGCAATACAACTGCCACTTTATCAAACTGATTTGCATCATGGAAATAGAAATTATAGTCTACTCTTTGGTGCGAGATATATTATTTAAACTTTAAACTAACAATTATGAAAAATATAAAATTTATGATGTTGGCTACACTTATGTTCCTCTTTATTGGAACAACAGAGTCAACTGCACAAAAAACAGAAAGAGACAATTATACCGTAATGGTGGATGGATTAGGTTGCCCATTTTGCGCCTATGGTCTAGAGAAAAAATTCAAAGAACTGAAAGGTGTCAAAGGAGTGAAAATTGATATGGAGACAGGACAATTTGATTTTACCTTCCCCGCTGACAGACCCTTGTCAATCGAAGATGTTGAGAATCAAGTAGATGCTGCTGGCTATACTGCAGTAAGGACATCAATCAATCGAGCTGATGGAACTGTCGTTAAGAGTGAAGAAAAAATCAAGACACTTGATGAGAGTGCTTTGGTAACAGAAGAAATCTATGTCTTTGGAAATTGTGGGATGTGTAAAGCTAGGATCCATAAAGCAGGAAATGAACTAGAAGCTGTTGCCTCGGTCAATTGGGATATGGATACGAAAATGCTAAGTGTTACCTATGACTCTTCTAAAACTACGGTTTCAGAAATTGAAGAAAAAATGGCAGAGGTAGGTCATGACACAAAGAATGAAAAAACGGCAAGTGATGTCTACGAAGCTCTTCCGGGATGTTGTCAATACGAAAGAGAAAATAATGAATAGACTTACTTATTTAACAACAACTCTACTGCTATCAATTATTTTGTTCGGCTGTGGAGAAACTGGACCTAATTGGCAGTTTGAAAAGTCAATAGATATTAAAGGGATTGCGCCCATTGGATTTGATATCGAAGACAATCACTTTTGGATATCTGATGGAGATAACAATCGCCTACTAAAGACAACAATGGATGGAGAAATTGTAATTGAAGAAAAGGATTTTGAAAGACCCATGCATTTAGCTATCGATGGTAGTAATGTTTTTATACCATCTTATGGAAGTGATGCCATTATAAAATACAATAATGGAAAAATCGACACTGTCAATGTGAAAGAAGATCTAGATGCTCCTGCTGGGGTTGATGTCGTCGGTAATGAAATGGCAATAGCAGATTTTTACAACCATAGAATTCTCTATACTAATGGCACCAACTGGATGAAGGTAGGTGAAAAAGGGAATGGTGATTTAGAGTTTCATTACCCTACCGATGTTCAGTTGTCAGGAGACAAAATTTACATTGCAGACGCCTATAACAATAGAATACAAATTATTGATAAAGCTGGAAAGCACGTTAAGAATATAGGCAAAGATCAAAAGATGAATGCAGCAACCGGTATCTATGTAGATGGTGCACATATTTACATTACGGACTTTGAGCACGATAGAGTTTTGTTATTTAATGAAGAAGGTGATTTACTTTCTGAAATAAAAGAAGGCTTAGAGAAGCCTACTGATATTTTGGTGCATGAGGAACAGCTATATGTTATTAATTATAAATCGCAGTCGATAGCTGTTTTTAATAAATAGAATCTCTATAAATACAATTAGAAAAAATAAAAAAAGGTGTGTTTGCAATACAAGCACACCTTTTTATCTTATATCTTTTAAGCCTAGAACTTATAACTCACTCCACCTTTGATGTACATTCCATTAAATCCAAACTGATTTACCTCCCAAGGGTATCTGAATCTTCCTCCTAAATCAGTAACAAAATCTCCTTTTGTATCAATCTCATCAGGATATACATTAAGTAGGTTATTAATGGTTATGTTAGCTCTGAAAGCATCAGAAAATTTGTAACCTAAAAGTAAGTCCGTGATTACTCTTGCACCAAAAGTTTGGTCTTTTGCAGGATCATCAGCATGCTGCCAGGTAACTTCACCGAAGTAGGTGTTGTTAAGACTTACATTGAATTTATCCATCTTGTACTTCAAACCTAACAAAGCTTTGAATCCAGGTCTTGCTGAAGTAATTCTTGACTGTTCTTTTCTATTGAAAATTTCATATCCAACATCTCCCACCACTCCAGGTGATGAAATTTCATCATTTTCGATGGTAGTCTCATTAATATTTGCTGATAAAACTGCATCAAATTTTGAAGATGTATAATCAAGTACAATATCAAAACCAGTAGTTCTTGTATCTAATGCATTTACAAAATACTTGATACTTGTAACACTGTTATCTATCAGGATTGTTTCCACTGGATTGGTTGTAGTATCATCACCATCAAAGCCAATCTCTCCAGTAAACAATACTCTGTTATCTACAGCAATGTTATAATAATCAGCAGATAATGATAAACCATCTGAAAGCTTATAAGTAAGTCCAGCTGTATAATTGAAAGAAGTCTCTGCATCCAAAGATGGTACTCCCAAACCTACTATAACGTCACTTACATTATTAAATGTTCCTTGATTTGAAACTGTACCTCCAGAAACCAAAGTTTGAACATTACTTAGGTAGATCTGATGTAAAGAAGGTGCTCTAAATCCTGTACTTACTGAAGCTCTTATTGCTCCTCTCTTATCAGCAATATATTGTCTTGCATTTACTTTCCAAGAAAGGTTACTTCCGAAATCAGAATAATTCTCAAATCGTGCAGCACCTCCAATTAATGTATTTTCAGAAACGTCATAGTCTAAGCCTGCATAAACTCCTATGTTAGATCTTCCTTCTGTCAACTCATTGGAAGGTTGCAATCCAGGAAAAGATTGTGCTCCACCATCAATATAAGATTCTTCTTGTCCAGCTGTTACTTCAAAACTCTCGAGTCTTGCTTCGGTTCCTAGAGACAAAGTAAGATCACCAAAACTTCTATTCAAGTCAAAGTTTCCTACAACATTATCAAAGGAGTAAGCACCTGCATCAAATTCTGTTGGACTATTCGGCAACAAGGCTGGGTTGATTGTGTTTCCGATTAAATACGATACTGAATTTTCACCGTATGTAAAACTCAAATCAGAATTCCATTCTCCCAATTTATTCTTTGTTCCTGCAATAAATGTAATATCGCCTATGCTCGTCTCGAAAGTTGGCTGAAAACCTGCATACTCTTCTCCATCAGGAGTAAGTAAGCCTGCATCATCTGTAATCCAATAAGGAGCTCTATATAATGCAAATGATTTACCATCACGGAATGTGTATCCCCAAGTTCCATAAAATTCACCTGATTCTCCGTATGGTACACCTACATTAGCAAGAGCTGAAAACTTTGAATAATTTGGCTGCCCGATAGTCATACCTAAATCTGGATTTTCTTGAATCCATGGATGAGTACCATTCAAGATTGCATCATCGCCAAATATTACTCCAAACAAACCATCACCTCCTGGTTCACCTGCTCTATTCGTTTCATCTTGATGATAAAATGATCCTGTAAGATTTATAAATCCTTTTTGGCCAAGTTTAAAACCTTTATTAATACCTACATCATAGGTCAATCCGTCACCCATCGCTGTAATTCCAGCATTAGTTGTCACCTCGCCATCTAATCTTTCTTTAAGAATAATATTAATTACTCCAGCAATTGCATCTGAACCATATTGTGCAGCTGCACCATCTCTTAAAACCTCTATTCTTTCTATCGCTTCAGCAGGAATTGATTTCATATCAGTTCCTACTTCTCCCTTTCCAGGTGTGTCGTTTACATACACCAACGAACTTTGGTTCTTTCGTTTTCCATTTACCAAAACCAAAGTTCTCGATGGACCAAGGTTTCTCAATTCACTAGGATCAAAATGTGCTGTTGCATCTGATATTGTTTGGTTACTTGAATTATAAGACGGAATCTTATAGTTCAGCATCTGATCCACTGTCACCTGCCCACTTTCTCTTAATTGAGCTGCATTGATATTATCAATTGGCACTGGACTACCCAGGATTGTTCTGGGCTTTCCTCTAGATCCAGTTACCACGATTTCACTCAACTTTAATCCTTCAGTTAAGTTGACAATCATATTTGAGGTAGCTGAATTAACAGTTATCGATTGTGGATCATATCCAGTATAACTGATTATTAGATTAACAGGAAAATCTGAAGCATTTAATGCAAAGTTCCCATCTATGTCTGTAACGGTTCCAATTGATGTGTCACCAATAAGAACACTAGCTCCAATCAATGCCTGGCCAGAGCTATCAAAGACTTTTCCCTTAATGTTTTGAGCTTGCGCAAATTGGAACCCCAAAATCATCAAAGTAAATACATAAATAGTAGTTTTAATTTTTTTCATATTTGTAGATTTGATTACTACAATATATTAAATTGAATTAAAATAATTTACTTTAAGTATAACTATCACACCAAAATCAATTTTGATTGCATCCCTTTAATTATTAACTTGTAAAGAACATTTAAATCACTTTCAATTAATTCATCATGAGAACAACCCTCATTTTTATTAGCCTTTTTATTGCTTCCGGCTCACTCTCAGCACAGCAAACCTTTGCATCAGATGACCCTAATTATAAGCCTCTAGTTGTTGCTGGAGAAGCTGCACTAAAATCTATGAAATATGATTCTTGCATGCATTATTACAAAGAAGCTTTTAAAATTAAACAAACAAGTTACTTAAGCACATTGAGAAATGCAGCTTGCGCCTACAGTGCAGACGACAAAGATTATTTAGCCGAACAATTGAAAATATCTTTCGATTTAAGTTGGGGTGGATCTAAAAGTATTTATGACAACTACCCAGAATTTGAATATTTAAAGGATACCGAATTCGATAAGATTATTAATAAAATGTATTTAGAATATGCTGAAGAAGCTGGTGTTGATCTTGCCTTGATGGAGGAATTTGATAATATACGGTTTGAAGATCAAAGATATCGACAAGAAATGGGAGCCGTAGAAAAAGAGTACGGTTGGGAATCACCTCAAATGGATTCATTGTGGGTTTTACAAAATGAAGCAGATTCTATCAATACAAAGCGTATTTGCGAATTAATAGATGAAAAAGGATATCCTGGAAGATCACTTGTAGGCGACAGCCATGCCTCTACTGCCTTCCTTGTAATCCAACATGCTGATCTTGAAATTCAAGAGAAGTATTTGCCAATCATAACAAAGGCTGCTGATGATGGCGAAGTAAGTTGGTCCTCTGTAGCTTTACTGTTGGACAGGATTAATATTAGAAATGGAAGACCCCAAGTCTATGGCAGTCAGGTAAGCACACATCCTGAAACTGGAGAATACTTCTTTTCTGAAATTGCAGAGCCTTATAAAGTTGATAGCATCAGAGCTACAGTTGGATTAGGACCTTTACAATCATATGCTGACAATTGGGAATTTACTTGGGATCCTGAAAGGAATAAAGAATTAGTAGAAGAAGTAAAAGCCATTAAAGCAAAGGAAGAAGCAGAAAAAGAAAAGGAAGATAAATAGTAAATTACATTACCTGCATGCTAATGTTGTATTCAATATTAGCATGCAGATACTAATTAAAAGTAAGAGAGTTGTAAATCTTACTCTGCATCTGGAATTTCATCAATGCTATAATAAATTTCTAATCCAAGTTTTTTAGCAATCTCTACATCTTGATCTGCACCTTTAGAGTCTCCTTCTATCCTTAATACAGCATCACATTTTGTCAACAAGCGATGAGCAGTAGGATATTGAATTTCTGTAAATATCTCATCACCCACTTCCTTTGATCCAGCCATTTCAATTAATGGATTTGCAACCCATTCTCCTATCATGGGCACATGTCCTTTTCTAAATATCGGTAGAGCAGGTGCTTCCAATTTATCCAAATTCTTCTTAATTAAAACAGGATCATTATTTGTACCACTTCTATAGGGTCCAGCAATCAATATGAGTTTCATAATATTTCTTTTTCCAAAGGAATGAAATTCAAACGAAATAAAAATTAAGATAGTTTAAGAAGCTGATTTCTTTTTGATAGAACTTAAAAATTCTGGAGTTACACCAAGGTAGGAGGCTATTTGTTTTTGTGTAATCTTTTCAACCATTGCCGGATATTTTTTTACAAACTGCAAATACCTTTCTTCTGTAGTCATTGAAATGTTGTATAAGGCTCTTCGCTGTTCTCGTATATAAGCATTCTGGAATAAGATTCTAAAAAAGCGCTCAAATACTGGTAGCTCTTTATATAAAATTTGAAGATTTGCAAAATCTAACTCTATCAACTTACTATCTTCCAAAGCTGCAATTGTCAAATTTGAAGTGGTTTGGTTTACGAAACTATCCATATCTGTAATCCACCAATCGCTCAAAGCAAACATTATGGTTGATTCTTTTCCATCCTCATTAATATTGAATGCTTGTAAGCTGCCTTTTTCTACAAAAAAAAATTTATTACATGTTTGTCCTTGCCTGAGAAGGACTTCTTTTTTCAAAACATTTTTCTCAGACAACAAAGAAGACACATAACTCTTTTCAGAATCGCTCAGTGTAATATGCTTGCTAAAGTTTTCAAAAATGAGATGGTCCAAGATATAAGAAGTTAATGTTTGATAAAAATATTAAAAACTTACACATTTGGAACTATCCTAAAAGCTGCTGACTTAAAAAATAGAATACTACCTTTACAAAAGAAAGAATAAAATGAGAGCAGTAATCATAGATGACATGCCACTTGCTATTGCAAGCCTTAAAGCAGAAATTGAAGACAACCTTCCGGAAATAGATCTAGTAGGTACAGCAGAAAGCGTTGTAAGCGGAGCAAAACTTATAAAGAAAGAAAATCCTGATTTGGTATTTCTTGATATTGAGATGCCTGATGGTTTGGGTTTTGATCTTTTAGATTTACTAGACGAGCCCTACCCCAATATTATTTTTGTTACTGCATCTAATGAGTATGCTATCAAGGCATTCCGTTATGCTGCTATTGATTATCTAATGAAACCTGCAGATCCAGAATTGTTGATAGAAGCTTACAATAAAGCAAAAGAAAAATCTGGTACTAGCAATGCCCAAATCTCTATTGCAAAGAATTCATTTGCAGAAAAGCAATCAAAACAATTAGCTCTCAATACGCAAGATGAATTAAGAATTGTTGAAATCCAAGATATTGTCAGATGTGAGGCAGATAGTAATTACACCACTTTTTACTTTAAGGATAATTCCAAAATGATTGTTACCAAATCTTTGAAGGAATACGATAAAATCCTAAGTCCATCAGGGTTTATTAGAAGTCATCAATCACATCTAGTCAATGCTGAATACATCGATTCTTTGCAAAAAGCTGATGGTGGATATCTGCTTTTAAAGGACAAACAAATGGTGCCAGTTTCTGTCCGAAAGAGGAGTGAGGTTCTAGAATATTTAAAGAATAAGAAATAGTCAAGAAATCCGTCTAATTATCAGAACAATTTATTGATAAGCTTGTTAATGTTAAGTATCAAAAGTTAAAATAATGCTCAGACTTATTTAACTTTGAATGACACTTAATTTGATGAAGAAATCATAATAATTCGTAATAACTTAAACTTTATTAATGACTAAATCTGAAGTAGTAACTAGATTACAAGAAGGAAATGCTCGATTTGTAGCTGACAAATTAGACGGCAATTTACAAGATGCTGGAAGACGTGAAGTTTTAACAGCTGGCCAACAACCATTTGCAATTGTTTTAAGTTGCGCCGATAGTCGAGTTGTCCCGGAACTAGCCTTTGATACAGGATTGGGAGAAATTTTTACTGTTAGAGTAGCAGGTAATGTTGCCAACAGTTCTACTATTGCAAGTATTGAGTACGCTGTTGCTCATTGTGGTTCAGAAGTAATAGTAGTAATGGGACACCAAAGCTGTGGAGCAGTTACAGCTGCTGTTGCAGGAGGTGACAATGGCTATAATATCAACCATTTACTTTCTCACATCACACCAGCTATTAGTGCTTGCGAAGCAGGAACAGAAATCAACGACATCGTCAAAAAGAATGCTACCATGGTAAGAGATGAATTGGTAAGCAGATCGGCAATCATAGGAGATGCTGTAAAATCAGGAAAAGTAGAAGTACATGCTGCTTATTACAATCTTGATAGCGGTAAAGTAGATTTTCTATAAACGCCACTCAAAAATAATCCGCTAGCTAGCGGATAAAGGGTCGAGAATTACTTCTCGACCCTTTTTTATTTAGATGCCACGAGGTCAAGAAACCTTTGGCTAAGCATTTATGAACTCTTTATTCTTCTGAAACCCGCAGAAGGTCTCCCGGCCTATCTGCATTTCTTTCCTCTGTCTTTCGTCTCAAATCTTTCGTCTCAGAAAAAACCCTAACGCTTACTCGAAAAACCCCTACACTCCCCCATTTCACAAAGCATTCAAGCCAATCTCAGGACATATTTGTAGTGTTAATTGATTATTGTTCAACCAAAATATTAGTATTATGAAACAGATGATTTTAATTTTAATCGGAATGGTTATGTTAAGCACAACAGGCTTTTCAACAAACCCAGAAACAACACCAGAAACAGAAAATACAAAAATGATGTCCGTAGTCGCAGGCTCTGGATTAAAAATGAGAACTGCTCCAAAGTTATCAGCACAAACTATTAAAGTAATTCCATTTGGAGACATGGTATTCGAAGTGATTGATACTTCTATGACAGACATTATCTCGGATAGAATAGAATGGATGGAAGGCGAATGGATCAAAGTAGAACATATGGGAGATCAAGGTTATGTTTTCAACGGATTCCTTACACACTTACCAGTTCCACAATTTGATTTTGAATTGACCTATGAAGACATGGATTTGGTATCTCCTTTGGAGTCATACGTTTCTTACAGATTTGACAAGGATGGTGAAGCTATTATCTATGACAACAAGGATGAAATCAAAATGGTAACAAACTATATGGATGGACATCAAAAAATAGAAATAGAAGATGCATTCATGTATCAAATAAAAGTGAAACTTTCAGATACAGAAATTCATGAAGCATACAATTTGCTTAAAGGAATGTTGTTGACTGGCTATGAAAAAACAACTTATGAAAACAACGCAGTATTTGTAGAAAACAAATATGGGGAAATCGATAAAATTAGAATCAACATTGAAAACCCAATTGAAATAAAGCAGCTGGCTGGAAATCAGGTGCAAATTAGAGTAACGAACTACAGCTATGGCAATTGCGGACTATAAGTAATAATATTGGCGGAAGCCAAAAGCAAAGATTTATCAGAATCGTTCCAACCTCTAAGGATGTATCAAAAGTGATGCATCCTTTTTATTTAACTTCAATATTCAGATTGAGCATAAAAAACTGACTAAACGATTTGCTTCAGCAAAATGAATGTCCCAGAGGATCAAATGAAGGAACCGCTTAAGCTGACTTAAAGTATAGTATTGTGCATAAAAAAAACCCACTCACTTCTGAGCAGGTTTATTTTTTGAATAATTTTCAACACCCTTTGATAATAAGACAAGCAAATCAGCTAGTCCCCCTATCCAGTACAATGGAAAAAATCATATTTATTTTTGTATATGTGTTTGTCTCTGTTAATCAATACTCAATAGAGTTTTAAACTTTTCTTATTTCTCTAACTCTTTGTTTAACCAAACGATCAAGCCCTTTACTTCAGTTATAGTTTTGTCTCCATCTTTATACTGTTGCCATAAATCTGGATAAGGCGTCAAAAGTTTTTTCATATTTCGCCTAGTTGCTTTGCGAACCTTGCCTGTTTCCATATCTAACAAGATACCCCAAATTTTACTCTCAACAGCAGGGCCATTCGATGAAGGTACTCCTCTTGATCCGCTAAATTTCTCATTGCCAAATCTATCCTCGAAATAACTATACCTTCCTGTAAAATGGGACCTTACGAAATATCCCTTTCTTCCAAATTCATTAGAATTGAGGTAAATGTGATCTTTATTAACAAAACAATAAATTCTCTTTATCTTTTTATATCTCCCTTCATAGAAAATTTCATAACGAGACACTCCATCTTTCGAACTTTTAAGATCTTGTCTATAGGGTAAATCTTTAACCGCCCTATTAGCCTTTAAATCTTCAAAACTTATGTACAGTCCATTTTCAAAGCGATTGTCATCAGTTTGTGCTATTCCTTGTGTTAATATCCCAAGAAATAGTGCTGCAAGTATTAAAATCCTACTATTCATTAATGTCTTTGTTTGACATTTAGACGCTCTTGTGTATATCGAGGTACATATTTTAAGAGACTTTGACATTTATCATCTTACATGAAATCTGAATAATTAGGGTATTCCCCTATCCATAATTCATGGTATACTTCGATTCAAACTGTCGGACAAGCTCATAATTTTAAATAAAGTATCAAATCACCCATTTGATATGCTTTATTGATAGAATTAGTTAGTAAATCGTTAAGTGGAATTCATAACAGTATGAATTCCACTTTTTACATTTGTAAAAAATTAAGCTAACATGCCTACCAAAACAATAAAATTCAAAAACAATCGAGGTTTAAGTCTATGTGGAAAAATTGAATTTCCTCTGACCAAAAAACCTGATGCCTATGCTATTTTTTCTCATGTCTTTACAGGAAGTAAAAACCTGAATGCCACGAGAAATATTAGTAGAGCGCTTACACTAAATGGCATCGCCGTGCTTAGATTTGATTTTACCGGTTTGGGCGATAGTGATGGTGATTTTGCAGAGTCAAATTTTAGCACTAATGTGGAAGACATTATGGCTGCTTCAAAATATTTAGAAGACAACTATGAAGCACCACAAATCTTAATTGGACATTCTCTTGGTGGAGCAGCAGCGATCTACGCAGCAAAAGAGATTGAAAGTATAAAAGCCGTCTGCACAATTGGGGCACCTTCAGAACCAGAGCACGTTACGCACCTCTTTGGTCTTTCACTTTCAAAAATTGAAGAAGATGGTCAAGCTGAGGTGAATATCGGAGGAAGACGTTTTACCATCAAAAAACAATTCATTGAAGATATTCGTGCTGTTGATTTAGAAGGAATAACAAAGAATTTAAAAAAGGCAATTTTAATTTTACACTCACCTCAAGATAACATTGTAGAAATAGAAAATGCAGCCAAAATTTATCATGCCGCTCACCATCCCAAAAGCTTTGTTACCCTAAACAATGCAGACCATATGCTCAGCAATAAAGATGATGCATATTATGCGGCACATGTTATTTCATCTTGGGTCAAAAGATATATTCCAATTGAGAAAAAAGAAACACTAAAAACAGAAAAGCAGGTAATTGCAAAACTAGGAGATGTGGGATACACCACAGATATCATGGCAGGCAAACACGGATTGATAGCTGATGAATCCGAACAATTAGGCGGAAACGATTTTGGACCTTCACCATACGAACTACTTAATTCAGCCTTAGGAGCTTGTACAGCGATGACCTTACAGATGTATGCACGAAGAAAAGGTTGGCCTTTAGAAGATGTCAGTGTTCATCTATCCTTTGATAGATCATACAAGGAGGATTGTATGAACTGTATTGAAAAAGATCTGAAACTTGGCATGTTTGAAATGAGAATCGAACTAGAAGGACCATTGGATGAAACTCAAAAAGCAAGACTCATTGAGATAGCTCATAAGTGTCCAGTAAGCAGAACCTTATCAGCTACTCCTGAATTTAATATTGCTTTGGGCTAGTGTTTAAATTTTCAATAACAAAGCTGATTTTATTTTAGCTTTCTATTGACATCAATACTACTGTTGAACGCATCAGCTAATTCACTAAAACATTCTTCGACTAAATCGTCAATGTCATAATCTGGGTCAAGAAGACCGAATGTCTCTAAATCAATACTTGAAGGGACTGCATCCTCATCTCCATCTTCTAAGTAATAAAAAACTGCTTGATCCTGCGCTTCTGCTGAGAATCTTCCTGAATCAAATCTAGTATTGGCCTTGACATCATAGATTTCGTATTGACCCCTACCCTCAACAACCCAGGTGTATTCTACGGCTTTGACCGTTGCAGTAATTTTCTTGTAGATTGGAATCTTGATTTCTTTATTGGTTGCAGTATCAATTTCCGTTTCGTAACCATCCTCAATTTCTTCTGTAAATTCTTGATAAGAATCATCTTTATATACATCGGTATCAGATATTTCTGCAGCAACTATTATTCGATAGTCTGTTTCTGGACCTACCATGCTGGTGAAAGTATTAAAGTCATCGTCTCTAAAATCAACTTCATTCTGAAAGTTGTTTCTAAATTCCCAACTATTGAAAACATCCCGATCAAAATCCACGGCAATGAATCTATGTCCAAGCTGTGCTGCTGCATAATACAGCGAATCGGTCAATCTTTGTGAAGCCCCATATTTTTTTAGAGCATAGGCATCACTTGCAGCGCGCACAACATATATCCTGTCACCGGTTCGCTGGTATTCAGCAATCCCTTCATCATATAGATCGTAGGTGTAATCAAATAATTTTTGATCTACTTCAGTTGCCAAATCACTTAGTCGACTTGCATCTATTTCTCCTTCTCTCAACTGTGGGTATTCTGCAAATTTATCGGATTCTTTCTGCAGGCGCTTTATCTTCTGTTTTGCATCTTTCCAATCCTTAAAATCACCAGATCTTAGACTTGTCAAAACTTTGGCTTGTTCAGTCTCGAAATATTTGTTAGCAGCTTTTACCATCATATTTCTTTCCTTCCTATCCAAGGAATTCCTTTTGGCCTTTCCATCTAGTTTGGAAATTATTTGTTGGTACTCACCAGCTTCATATAACTTATCAACACTCTTACATGCGCTTAAGGCAAATATGAAAAGTATTGCAAAAGAAAGCTGTTTCATTTATATCCTATTTGATTCGAATTCAATATACAAAATCTCATTGCGATTTTAGACTCGCTGCGCTTTGCCTGCTAGGGACACGCTTCTTTGTCGCGGGGGACACGCCTCACTAGGCTTGCTGGAGACTCGCTCCTTCGTCGCTGGAGACTTTGATCAATTGTACAGAATAATGTTAGCCCCAAGTAACTCTTCTGGGATTCCAAATGAATCTACTAAAGTACCAGCCATAGGTCTTAGCTCTTGATTCAGTTTTGCTATCATCCTTCTGATTGCCTTAGTCTTACTAACCCCAAGGTATTCGTTCTCTAAAAAGAAGCCTTTTTCTTGTTGAATAATGGTTAGTGCATACAATTGACATACCTTTTCTAAAGCGGATTTCACATTTTTATCCTCAACTGTTTCAATTGCCGATTGGAATGAGGTCAAGGCCAATCTTTCTGAATAGGCAGCACCTAACTCAAGCATATGAAGCTGACATCTCATATAAGCATCGTTGGGATCAATGCGTTGACCAAGATATTTTCTCATTCTAGTACTTACCGATAAGGTCAATTTCTCTTCTCTATATCTAAAGGCATGAGCATGGAATCTTGGATCAAGAAGATGACTTACAGAAGTATTGTTAGCATAAGAAGGATTAATCTCAATCAACTTTTTCGATAATCTTTCCTGCAAATATTTCATAACTGCAAAGAAGTTATTCTCTCCAAAAGATTTTCTGAATTCTGTCAAAACTCCCTTGGCAACCAATTGCATTAAGACAGTATTATCTCCTTCGAAGGTTGTAAATATATCCGTATCAGCCTTGAGGTTTGACAATCGATTTTCATCCAAATATCCTTTACCACCACAAGCCTCTCTACACTCTTGAATAGTATCTGTTGTATGCCAAGTAGCTAATGACTTCAGACCTGCGGCTTTTGTTTCTACCTTTCTAAAATCTCCATCTCTCGGAGTATTGACCATTTCCTTTGCCAGATCTTGCAAAGCAAAATGATAAGCGTAAGTTTTTGCCAACCTAGGTAACAATCTTTGTTGGTGACTTGGATAGTCCATTAATATTGTTTCAGGCGCTCCATCTTTAGGTGCAAACTGTCTTCTTTTCAAACCATATTTTATCGCAATGGTTAGAGCAGATTTACAAGCACTGACACCAGCAAGCCCAACGGAAACTCTTCCAGTAATCAAGGCACCTAACATGGTGAAGAACCGCTTGCTTGGATTTTTAATCGCACTCACATATTTGCCTTGAGCATTGCCGAGCGGTCGGTTCTTCTCGATGCGATGAGTCGGGGCCTGAGCCTCGTAAACGGACTCCACGAGTTCTTGAACGACGACCCTGAGTTTGCCGCCGCGGCGGCAATCAACGGGGTGGCGATCACCGACGTGCGACGGCCGCGGGCAAAGGTCGATCTACGCATGTTCAGC
>CALHKJ010000293.1 GCA_938033975.1 uncultured Saprospiraceae bacterium
ATAGATCTGATTGGATTTTCTAAGATCATTCAATACAGAAGTAACCGTCTGTCTTGAAGTTCCTGTGAAGTTTGCTATGTCCTGCTGTGTCAAACTATGTTTGATCAACATTTCATAACCAATTCTTTGACCTAATTTATCCGCATTCTCTTTTAGAAACTCTATGATTCGCGTTCGCGCATCATTTAGTACAACAGATTCAAATCTTTGTTCCGCGATTGATTTTCTCTGTCCCAGAAATGAGATGACATTTGATGTCAAATCCCAATTAGTTTTCATTGCCGCTCTCAAATCAGTGATTTTAAGCTTAAGGCATTTAACATCTTTTTCTAAAGCAATTGCCGTATCTACCATTACTGGCTTTCCATACATTGCTGATTCTCCAAATACTGCCATTGGACTCATGATAGACTTAATTACTTCTCTTTTTTCCTCACTTTCTTTTGAGATTTTAATCATCCCTTTGATAAGAATAAATAAGCAATCAAGTTCTTCACCAATTTTGTAAATGGTTTTTCCTTTTGAAACATTGAACTCTTCAGTCATGTCTGCAATATGTTGCAGAGACTCTAGGTCCAATCCTTTAAATAATTTCACTTTCTCTAAAAACTCAACTCTTTCGTCAAGTTGTGTGTTCGTTAACATACAAGGTAAATTTTTAATTATTAACAATAATTAAAAGGTGTGTTTAAGTATTAGCTGTTTGTTCCACGCAAAAAGCGCAGAGTAAAAGAGAGGTTGAAAAAAGAGGTGTGAAAATTATTCCAGACCGTAGTCTGATATTCTTAGTTGATTGGTACTACAATTGTGCTTGAACTAAAAGCACCAAAAAGACCAAATCCGTTTACAATGTTATTAGCACTAATTTGAGGATCATCCAAAGGCAATGATGATGTTCTCAATTCTTTATCAGTGTTTTCATGATACACCATAAATTCCTCATTTAAGGTGCGAAGGGTGAAGCTAATAGAATCAATATTGTCAATAACTAGCGGATTTACTATATAATTCAGCTGCAAACCGACAGTATTGCTTTCTAATCTATTATTATCAATAAATATACCATTTTTATGAATAAAGCGCAATAGACCCCGATCTTCCGATAAAATTTTAACATCGTCTCCTGTAAATTCATCGTAGACGATATTTCCTTGAGCTGCTTCTTCCCCATTCTTTAGGCTTGGAACCAGCTGAAAGAAGGTATTTGGTGCGGTAGACTCTGGTAAAACCACAGTCAAAATTATTTCTCCAAAAACATTGTCACCTACAACATTTATTATTGAACTTTCAACTGTAACTGATTCTAAATCTTCTGCTATTGGTATAGTTGTGGAAGCCGTTAGTGTTTCTACCCCTTTGGTAGGGACGTCAATTTTAAGAAAGTATGTTTCTCCTTCTTCAATTGGAATCGACTGAGTGGTATATAATCCTGGAACTTGGGCATAAGAAACCCTTCCAATAGAATCTGGATGGATAGCAAGATTAATCTGTGCTGAATCTGGATAGTAAAATGAATCCGTAGGATCGAGTAATGAATTGGTCAAATGAACTAAGGCTGTTGGATTTTCTCCTGGTGTCAGACTAAGATCCACAACAATGTTTCTTTCGATATCTTCATCTGGCTCATAGGTACTAACACAAGCTGTTAGCCCTAAACAAACAATTATTAGTATGTATAAGCTTTTTGTCAATTAACTGGTACCTATTTCGTAAGCACAAAGATATGAATTTCTGCCTTCAATTGTTGGTGTTTTGCCTCTGAGAAGGTGTTATAGCCAGCTTCGAGTGCGTTTTTGGCTTTAAAAACACTCATTATTGTTGATTAAATCTGGATTGTTAACACTTAAAAAGATACAGAATAATTCAAGCTAGGTAGAAACCTAGGAAATGCAAATTGTTGAAATTCAAAATCATCATTGGCAGTTCTCCTTAACTCAATGTAAAAGGGATTCAACTGTCCATAAAGATTTATGATGCCAAGATGCAGTTTGGTCCTACCCCAACTATACTTTGAATAGAAATTAAAACCTAGATCCAATCTATGGTAATCTGGTAATTGATGATTGTTTCTTTCTTTATAAATGGGAACAACGAAGACGGAACCGTCATCAGCAATCACTTCTCTAATTTCAAAAGGAAGAGTGATAGGATTTCCAGTTGCATAATTCCATGAAAAGGTAAATTCAGCACTAGTATTAATTTTTTGGAGAAAGGTCACCTTAAAATTATGCCGTCTATCAAATCTGTATCGGTACACTTCTCCGTTATTGATTTCATCAAACTGACGGTCTGATCTACTCCAAGTATAGTTCATATTCCAGAGTGTATTTCCAATGACCTTATTGAAATGTGTTTCAATTCCATAGGAATAACCCTCACCAACAGGCACATTTTCTTCCCAATCATCACCCTGATTGATATCAATAATTTCTCCTTCATTGAAGGACAATAAATTGTTGAGTTTTTTGTAATAAACTTCAGAACCAAAATTATAGCCTTTTTCTCCAGTCAAATTAAAACCTAGTGATGCAATCCATCCTTTCTGAGGAGCTAAGACTTCTGTACTTGGTAACCAAACATCAACTGGGACACCTAAACCTGAATTTGTAATTAAATGCAAATACTGACTTACGTAGCTCATGGAAGTCTTGAATGTAAAAGCCTTCTTGTTAAACAAGTATGCTAGTCTCGGTTGTGGAAGAGCAAATGTTTTGTTTCCGTTTCTAATAAAAGATTGATGAAAACCAAGATTAAAAGTATTGTGCTGGTTGGGTCTATAACTATC
>CALHKJ010000294.1 GCA_938033975.1 uncultured Saprospiraceae bacterium
AGTTGTGAAGCAGGTTAAGGTACCAGTTATCAAAATCAAAGAGGTTGTTAAGAAAGTACCTGTTATCAAGGTAAAAGAAGTGATCAAAAAAGTACCTGTAGTTAAAAAGGTAGTTGATCAGAAAGAGATTAACAAACTCAATGCTAAGATTGATGACTTGAAAAAGAAATTGGCAGCTAAGCCAAAGACTGTAGAAATCATCAGAGAAGTACCAGTAGAAATCATCAAGGAAGTAGAAGTTGTAAAACAAATCGATTTTGCATCTCTTGCTAAAATGATGAAAGGAATGAAGAAGGTTGAGGTATCTAAAACTGTTGTTGGTGAAAGTAAAGTGAGAGGTGAAGAAAAAATCGTTGAAAGACGTGAATTGAAGCCTGGAACTAAAGCTACCAAAGTAACAGGTAAGGCTACCAAAATTACTAAGTCTACTGCTAAAGCTGCTACAAAGAAAGCTAGCAAGCCTGCAACCAAAAAAGCAGTTGCTAAACCTGCAAGCAAGCCAGTAGCTAAAAAGAAAGGAGACGACCTTACAAAAATTGAAGGTATCGGACCTAAGATAGCTGAACTCTTAAATAAAGGAGGAATCAGTACGTTTAAAGAACTTTCGAAATCGAAAATTTCAAACCTGAAGTCAATCCTTGACAAAGCAGGACCGAAATTTCAGATGCATGATCCATCTACCTGGACAGAGCAAGCAGCATTGGCCGCGGACGGGAAATGGAATAAGTTAAAGACTCTACAAGATAATCTTGACGGAGGTAAACGATGAAATTCGTAATAGGAGAGGGTCATCCATTTTGGGTGGCCTTTTTTTTTGCCCTTTAATCAAGAAAGCTCCAGAGAATATATATCTCTTGCTCATCCTATTCACTTCAAAAAACATCAATTTTAACTTATTTACTAACTACATTAACGGCTCTACGTCGTTAATTTTGTATAAAGTATGAACTCAATTTTGGGTTTATACCATTTTAAAAGAAAACTATTATGATGAGAATTACATATAATGCTTTGAAGATTAATTCTTTAATAGTGATTAGTATCCTCTTGCTATTCTCATGTGTAGATGAAAGTCCTTTGGATAATACAGGAAACCTTGCTAATCCTGCTGAATTTAATCTATTTCTTACTGATTGTCCATTTGAAGCAGAAGCGGTAAATGTAGAAATTGTAACTATTAGCCTTGAAAGTAAAGATGGTCTTATAGAAGAATTAACAACAAATGCTGGTATCTACAATTTACTAGAATTCACGGATGGTGTCGATACTTTATTGGCATCAGGGTCCATATCAATTAGTGACATTAAGCACATCAATTTTGAGTTGGGTGAAGAAAATTCAATTGTTGTAGATGGAGAAACATTTCCTTTGGAATTAAGAAATGGAAACGTTGTCAAAATAAAAGTAAATCTCAACCAAATTGATGATGATGATTACCTGATTGATTTTATGGCTTGTACATCTATAATTAGAAATAATAATGGTTACTTTTTAAAGCCAGTAATAAAATTTAAAGGAAATAGAAACAATGCTCAAGGAGACGATGTGGATGACCTAATTGAAGATATTGGTGCTTGTTATGATCTTGTTTTTCCTATTTCCTTGTTAAGCGAAGATGGTGAAAATTTGAGTGCCAGTGATGAAGAGCAACTTATAGACCTACTGAATGAATATGAAATCGAAAGCATAATTTATCCCTTTTCTGTTGTGGATAGTGTTGGACTCTTAATTGAGATTAATTCTGAAGAAGAAGCAGAAGCATTTGAAGATTGTGACGAAGATGAAGAGAATGAAGAAGATGAAGAAGACGAAGAAGACGACGAAGACGAATTAGAAGATTTAATTGAAGATATTTCAGATTGTTACCAATTTATATTTCCAATTACACTTATAGATTCTATTGGCAATACACTTACAGTAAATAATGAGGAAGAATTAGAAGATCAAGTTGAAGAAAATGAGTTTATTGACTTCGAATATCCTTTAAATCTAAATAATGAAGCAGGTGAGTCATTTGTTATTCAAGGTTATGAAGATTTCGAGGCACTCAATGAATGTGATGACAATGATGATGGCAATGATGATGACAATGAAATAAGCGAACTTGTAGAGGATTTAAACGAATGTTATATTTTTGATTTTCCAGTGGTCCTTAATGATTTCGATAATAACACTTTTACTGCAAATGATTCGATGGAGTTAGAAATGATTCTCGAGCAAAATGAGATTGAGAACTTTGAATACCCAGTAATTGTAATTGATGAAAGTGGTGATCCCTTTACTGCCCACAACATAAATCAATTTAACTTACTTGATGATTGTGATTCTGAAAACGATTCTGACAATGATGATTGGGATGATATTTTTGAGAATATAGTAGAATGTTTCTCTGTCAATTACCCAGTCAACTTTATCGATGAGGATGGCGACATACATGTAGCTAATAATCAAGAAGAATTAGAAGATCTTTTTGACGAAAATGAAATTGAAGAGGTAGTATTTCCAATAAGCCTGAATGATGGAACTGGCAATGTAGTCAACATTAGTGAGTTTGAAGATATTCTTTCCTTGGATTTGGATTGTTAATCTATAATATTAAAAGAAAACAAAAAGAAGACCGATTGATTAGCTCAATCGGTCTTCTTTTTATATTCTATTTTCTCTCACTACTGAAGTAGAATTGAATATCTGGATGATTATCCTGTGCAGATTGAAGCATATATCTAGATTCCGCTAAAAACACAAACTCACCTTCTATATCTCTGGCGATATTATTTTTTCTCCTCTGAACAAACTCTTTTAATTTTTCAGGATCTTCTGAATCAATCCAACAAGCTTTGTGCATTGGGTATTGCTCATACAAACACTTTGCACCATATTCATGCTCTAATCTGTATTGAAGTACGTCAAACTGAAGTGCTCCAACGGTTCCAATAATTTTTCTGCCATTGTCTTCCTTGACAAACATCTGAGCTACCCCTTCTTCCATCAACTGTTTTATTCCCTTTTGAAGTTGCTTTGACTTCATTGGATCTCCGTTTTCTATATATCTGAATTGTTCTGGTGAAAAACTAGGTATTCCTATGAAATGTAATTTCTCTCCTTCTGTAAGACCATCACCAATCTTGAAATTGCCAGAGTCATAAAGTCCAACTATATCACCCGGGTAGGATTCGTCAAC
>CALHKJ010000295.1 GCA_938033975.1 uncultured Saprospiraceae bacterium
GTATTATAGAAACAATTTCTCCTTCTGTATCAAATATCTGAATCATATTAATGTTGTATGTAAACACCATATCAACATTTTTATCTTCAAGATTAAATTTCGATGAGATTATAAAGTCTACCATGTATTCTGTGGTTAACAAGTTAATCTCGGAGTTGGTCATAACTTTAATCTTGCCGTCTCCTGCAAATGCAGCCGAGAAAAAGACGAGGCTCAAGTTTAAGGTTAATAATAAATTTTTCATAAGTAGTATTTGAGGTTACATCTACTTGACATTAATATCCACTACAACACCCCTTTCAAAAACACTACAGACAACACTACAAAAATTTACAAAAACACTACAAGACTTAATTTAAAGATAATTTTAGTCAGGTACTTTGCAGTCTGAAAAAAAATTAAAGTGACCGATGGTACTTTTTGATGTCTCATAAAAGTTTGCATCGAATATTCTGAGTGCTTGCAAGAAGACTACTTTAACCAAAGTGTTAGGGTCGGTATCTAAAGTTTAGTTAACTTCGAACGAATTTTGCAAAGTACTTTACAAAAATAAATATGACCTTTAAGGAATTAGGATTGACGGAGAAATTGTTGGAAGCCCTGTCATATATGGGTTTTGAGGAAGCAACCCCCATTCAAGAACAAGCAATACCTAAGATAATTCAAGGCAAAGATCTCCTTGCCTGTGCTCAAACTGGAACAGGTAAAACGGCAGCTTTTATACTTCCAGTATTAAATCAATTAGCTGGCAAAGAAACCAATAAGATTAAAGTAATGGTGATTTGTCCTACCCGAGAGCTTGCTTTACAAATTGAGCAGCAGATTCAAGCCTTTGCCTATTTCGTTGATTTAGCCTCAATGGCAATTTATGGTGGTGGAGATGGCCAAGATTTTGAAATGCAAAAGAGAGCACTTCAGAAAGGAACGGAAATTATTGTTGCCACTCCAGGTAAATTAATTTCTCATCTTAATATGGGATATGTTGATCTATCAGGATTAGAGTACTTCATTTTAGATGAAGCTGATAGAATGTTGGATATGGGTTTCTATGATGATATACAGCAAATTGCTAGTCATATCAAGTCAAAAAAACAAACTCTTTTGTTTAGCGCAACCATGCCTCCTAAAATACGTAAGCTCTCTGAAAGCATTCTAATAAATCCTGATTCAATAAGTATTGCCATATCTAAACCTGCAGAAGGAGTTTTGCAAGCGGCTTACTTGACTTATGATTCACAAAAGGCACAATTGATAAGAACCCTTATCAGTGAAAAACCTTCTTATGAAAGCATCATAATTTTTACATCAACTAAAAAGAAGGTAGGAGAAATAGTGCGTGCTTTGCAAGGTAATGGATATAATGTTCAAGCAGTTTCCTCAGATCTACAACAAAAGGAAAGGGAGGATGCAATCAGAAAGTTTAGATCAAAGGAAACAAGAGTTATAGTTGCTACTGATGTTTTGAGTAGAGGAATAGATATTAAAGGTATCAATCTGGTAATCAATTTTGATGTGCCTAATGATGCTGAAGATTATATACATAGAATTGGAAGAACAGCGAGAGCTGATAGCACTGGAGTAGCACTTACTCTAGTTAATGAAGATGATATGTATAAGTTCTATAGAATAGAACAACTCATTGAGGCTGAAATTATGAAGGTGCCAATGCCACCAAAAATTGGCAAAGGTCCTGAATGGAATCCTAAGCCACAAAAGAGAGGGTTTGGAAATAAATCTGGAGGAAGAGGAGGTAAGTCTAAAGGTGGTTCACGCGGTGGATCAAGAAACAATTCAAAAGGGAGAAGATCAAACTCAAATAATAAGTCTAAAAACTCAAACTCAAAGAGAAACTACAAAAAGTAGCATTTAGAATTTCCGTCAAGTATTTTTATTTTCGCATTTATTTGAGAGCAACTTAAAATAAGTACATGCCTAAGTATAGACTATTGACAGATTCAGAGCTCATTGAGATGAAGCAAGATTTCATCAACTATCTCGTGATAAATGGAATCACTTCAGATGAATGGAAAAAGCTCCTTGAAACGGATAAGGAAAAAGCACAAACTATTGTTGATCTGTTTAGCGATGTTGTTTTTGAAAAGATATTAAGAAGTGTCAACTTTGTTTTAAAAACCACAAAGAAAGAAATTATAGCATTTCATTGTATGGAAGAAACAATTGAAATGTGCGGACTGATTGCAGGGGAGCAGCTTGATGTGGATTTTACCAACCATGAGGTCATTGCCTCCTTAATTGCAAACCCTGTTAAAGGCTTAGAAACAATCAATGCAGAAAAGCCCTATTCAAAAACAAGAGAATTAGAAATTTTTGAGTTGACCCAAAATGGAGGATTAATCTCTGATGGAAATGTCTTTAACGCCCTTAAGACGATCATTGACTAGTTGTTAATTTCCTTTGTAATTATATTTTAAACCGAAATAGTAGGTTCTACCTCGTGCTATTAACTGACTTGCACTAATTGTATCTGCAGCATGGTTGGCTCCAGAATCAACTCGATTGGTATTTGCATATACTACATCCAATAGATTCCTTACTCCCACATTCAACTTCAGTTGATTTTTAATAAGACCATAACTTATACTTAAATCGAGCAATTGGTATGATTCAGTAATATTCTGTAAAATCTCATTATTAGAACTGATGTATCTTGGAACTTGGCCGACAAAACGATGGCTGATTTGGGTATCAAAATTATATCCTTTTGGAACCCATTTAATACTTGCATAATTGTCAAGGACAGCAGAGTGGCTAGGAACATCAAGAGATTCTGAAGTGATGTTATACCAATAGGATTGATTGAAATTATTGGAAAATTCAATGGATGGTAAATTGTATTGTAAATTTAAAGAAGCCCCAAAAGAAGAAAAGTTAGTCAGGTTTGTATAGTTGAATTTCAAGTTCTCAAATTCCGAAAGAATTATCTTGTCTTTAATCTCAATGTAAAATAATTTCAATGTTCCTTGAAATTTATTATCAAAGATTGGCTTTTCAAAGTCCAAGCTTACATTCCAATCATCAGAAATTTCGGGTCGTAAATCAGGATTACCAACAACAAAATGATTGACATCAATAAAGTTGATATACAATTCTTTTAAAGTTGGACTTCTGTATCCTCTCGCATATCCAGCTCTCAATTTCATGTAGTCATTGACCTTTATGAGACTCTGAAAACTTGGTGAGAATTGAGTTCCGTAATTGCTATGACGATTTATCCTAAATGCTGTTGAGCTCGAAATGGATGAATTAAATTTATACCGGATATCTCCATATATTGAGAATTCATTAGAGTTTACTTTTAATGAATCTTGAGCTTCTAAATCAAGCACCTTATTTCCGGTTCCTGTGTCTTGATTTATTTGAATTCCTGCAGCGATTAATAATTTATTGAATTGTCTAACAGCGTTTAGCTTGAAGAAGTGTGAAATAAATTCTGAGCTATCACGATTTATTTGATCTGAATTTATTTCCTGAGTATCAAACTCGTACCTCTGTCTTTCTAAAACTCGGAAGAACTCATTTCTTGCGGATGTCGCATCAAGTTGAAAGTTTTTAATTTTTCCATCAAATCTCAAATTATAATCGTTCCTGTTTGTTTGATAGTTCTCATCGAATGCATAAGGTTTAAAGCTTGGTCTTCTTAATTCACCCAAATTTCTTACCTCTTGATCTGAATAATTCCAATTGAATGATATGGAATTTACATCACTAAGAAAGTATCGTAGGCTACTGTTGATTCCTTGGTTTACTTTTGGGTTCCAAGGGTATTTCTTTCGAGTGATTGCACTGTTGTCATCAAATGTAAATTCTTGAAAAATCCGTAGAGAGTCGTCTTCAAAAACTTGATCTTTCAAATAACTCGCTCCAAAGCTGGCAAAGAATTCATTG
>CALHKJ010000296.1 GCA_938033975.1 uncultured Saprospiraceae bacterium
TGAAGTACAGAGTAAGGTTCTTGATCAGTTGGATCAAGGAACAGAATTGATTGTTCTTGATACTATGAATTTTTGGATGGACATTGCGCTTGATGCATTAAAGGCTGTCATAAAAAGAGTAGATGTTCTTACTATCAATGATGAAGAAGCGAGACAACTTTCTGGAGAGTATTCCTTAGTAAAAGCAGCTGAAGTAATTCTTACAATGGGACCAAAATATCTTATCATCAAAAAAGGAGAACATGGTGCACTTCTTTTTGGAGAAGGTCAAACTTTCTTTGCACCAGCCTTGCCTTTGGCTGAAGTAAAAGATCCTACAGGAGCAGGAGATTGTTTTGCTGGAGGTTTCTTAGGTTACATCGCAAAAACTGGTGACAGTTCTTTCGAGAACATGAAAAGAGCAATTATCCATGGTTCTGCTATGGCATCTTTTTGTGTTGAAGATTTCAGTATCGCTAGAATTAAATCTCTTTCTGAATTTGAAATCAACGAAAGAATTCAATCATTCAAGAAGTTATCTCACTTCGATCTTTAGAAAAATAATTTGAGTAATTAGAATTGCTCAACAAGTATGTTTCTTCTTTTTAAAGTGCAATGATCTAATATCAAGTTGCACAAATTCCTTCATTAGTCGGTTCTATGTTGATGCTTATCTACTATTATAAGTCTATGTTCGATTCTTTTGTAATTTGAAAATACCAATTCTATTTTCTACCATACTCACTAGTGAACATTAGACAAAAAGATGAAGACACTAATAACCAAATTTGTATTCTTATTATTTATTAATCTAACATTTGGTCAAAGCAAAACAATTGCTCCACTTGCTTTGGACAGAGCTGTGCTTTCGGGACTCGAATTAAAGAAAATAGATTTGAAAGAAGAGCCAGAAAAAGACTTTTATCAAAAAATGCTCTTTAATGGAAAAGATATTATGGTCTTTATTGTGTCAACAGAAACATGGAATAATAAAATTGAAGACTATGCCTTTGATGAATATGTATACCTTCTACATGGACAATCGATTGTAAAACCTAAAGATGGGAATGCCAAAATTTTCAATTATGGTGATCATTTTTTCATACCTAAAAACTTCAAAGGTGAATGGGAAATTAATGCAGGAGAGAACCTTCATTATGAATTGTCAGTAATTTCGAAAAACCGATCTGACTCTTCTTTTGTCTCAAAAAATTTAAGCTACTCTGAAGTAAATAGAGGAGAGATGTCTGGTGCTCATATATCTCTAGATGGGCCTGATGCATACAAAGAAATAATTAGAGAAGGAGTAGAGTTGACGGTTTCACTAAACGCTGAAAAACCTAGTTCTAAAACTTTTGATAAAAACACAAAAGAAAAGTTGATTCACCTTCTTTCTGGTGCAATAAGTTTTACGGATTTAGAACTGAATGAACACACTTTTTATACTGGAGATTTTTTCGTTATTCCAAAAGGTTTAGAAGGTACATGGAAAAGTGATGGGCATGGTTTGATTAAATATCTAATAATAGAGAAATCATATAGGTAGGTTAAAAATTAACCAATTGCTTGTATTTACATTGCCGTATTCATCATCTCTTAAACTACAATTTTTCTCTTCCAAAAGGTCAATTTCCTTATTATCTAGTTCAATTTGTACAGCAAATTTAAGTTTCCAAAAGTTAAGTATTACGTTAAGCATCAATAACATACGCTTCATAGATAGTTATTATAGGTCTAGATAGTTAATGTTAATAATTTATGATGTCACATTTGTCAAAATGGGAGAATATTTATTAGTTTAACTGTATAGTATATTGTATTAAAACTTAAAACGTATTAAAAACTAGACGAAATGAAAAAGTATTTAGTTGAATTTATTGGCACCTTCTTTTTGGTGTTGACTGTTGTTATGGCGGTTAATACTGGTGCTGGAAGCTTCGCACCAATTGCAATTGGAGCTGCTTTGATGGTAATGATTTTTGCCGGTGGCCATATTTCTGGTGCACACTATAACCCAGCTGTGACACTTGCTGTTTTCCTAAGAGGAAAATGCAGTGCTGCAGATGTTCCTGGTTATATGATAGCACAAGTATTGGGTGGGGTTCTTGCCGCACTAACTGGCGGATTTCTTTTAGGTAGTTTTGCTGCTGCTGATTTAACAACAGGTACTCTCGATTTGGCTGCAAAGGGAACAACCATGCACGGAATAGTAGCTGAGATTCTTGGGACATTTGCTCTTTGTTATGTAATTCTACATACTGCAACAGCAAAAGGTACTGAAGGAAACTCATTTTATGGTCTTGCAATTGGATTTACAGTTACAGCAATGGCCTATGCATTAGGTGGTGTTTCTGGTGGAGCATTTAACCCGGCTGTAGCAGTTGGAGTTTCAGTTGCTGAAATGTTTAGCTGGAATAACATTTGGGTATACTTAGTAGGTAACTTTGCAGGAGGTGCGTTGGCTGCTATTGTATTCAAAATTGTAAATGATCCTAGCGACAACTAAGATAAATTAGCCTTTGGAATTACCTGCTGGTAATTTCGCTAAACATAAAAAGGTAGGAACTATATAGAAGTAGTTTCTACCTTTTTTTAATGTTACATCCCAGCTTCTTAAAATGAATTACTTCTTATTATCGTTTACTTATTAATACAATAATTAAGATCTATTTTGATTGCTATTAATATTCTTAGTTAAATGAACAAACTTCCGTCAATGCAACACATCAAAAACCTATTGTTATTCATATTGGTCTTGTTAATCTTTGCCTGCGAGAATGACAATTATGAATTTAACTTCGAAACTATTGTAACAGAAGAACCGGTCAATTTAGAGGAAATTAACTCAAGTTTCGATGATTATAATTCTGCATTACCTTATGAAGCTTTTAGACAAGGAATCTATTTTTCCACCAATAGGCATAGTTCTGGAGAGAATTTCGATGTAATTTATAGAGCGATGGATATTTCTTATCACAGCCGAAATGATGCAATAAACATTTCGCATGTTACCACTAACAATACTACCAACAACTTAGATTTTGTGCTCGATGAAATAAAAACTGAATTTGATGAATTTGGTCCATACCCTTATTGGGGCAATGGTAATTATGAATATTTTTTTTATGCCAATAATGAAAGCTCAGATTTTGATATGAAATTCGTATCTGTAAGAAAAGGTAATACAGATGAGTTTACTGCTCCTAAGGCAATTGAATCTCTCAACTCTGAAGCTGACGATTTGTACCCAAGCATTTCTGATGAGGGAGTTATTTATTTTTGTAGCGATAGAGAAGGGGGCGTTTTTGATATCTACTCAAGTGTATTTAATGAAAATGAGATTGATCCTGAATTTGAAGAAGTAAATAGTAACTCTGTTGATTTCAATAGTATTTTATCAAGTGATGGAAATGATAAGTGCCCTTATGTTTTGGAAGATTTAATCGTTTTTACTTCCGATAGAGAAGGTGGTTTTGGAGGATATGATTTATACTATTCTAATAAAGTAAATGGCATTTGGTCTGAGCCAAAGAATATGGGACAAAAAATAAACTCTGCATCTGATGAGTATCGACCTATTATCATTCCTTTTTTTGAACTTGAAGAAATGATGATCATATTCTCATCTGATAGAGAGGGAGGAAAGGGTGGCTTTGATTTGTATGCAGTAAGAACTCCTTTGAATTAATAAGCTATGATTCAATTCTTACAAATTGAACATTAGTTTGCTGCGCGTTTTCAGCTTCACTTAGACAATAACTTGCTTCCAAAAGTTCTTCCTGATTTGGATCAATATTGTCAATATAAAATTCACGGTTTTCTTGGACCTTCATTAAGTCTTCCTTTTTGATATAAAAGAGGACGACTATATACAAAAGTAGTAATAGTATTTTTTTCTCCATATCGGCTTAGTAGATGACTATTTTTTTAATAGTGCTATCTGTTCCAGAATTAATTTGTAAAAAATAAACTCCAGGAAATAATGCGTTCACATCTACATGAAGAGATTCTTCATGAAAAGATTGCGAAAGGAGTTTATGACCAGAAACCGAAATTAGATTGACATGTAGCTCTTGTAGAGTACTGTTCCCAGACAAAATGATACTGTTATCAGTAATATTTTGACCGACAATCAAAGTTGGTAGATTCGTTTCCGTTATTGAAACTGATTCGTCTTGAATAAAATTGTATAATTCAGAAGAAAAAATACCACATTTATTTGAAGCCTCAACCACGACAAAATATTCCCCATTTTGAAGCTCTGGTATTTCTATCGAATTAAACTCACCCTGTACACTTCCTGACCAGACAATGCTAATAAATTCGGCATCTTCAGCGATATAAACCGTATATAAATCAGCATTACTTTCTGTCCAATCAATTGTTTCTAAAGAGGCAAGGGTTTCACCATTAGTAAAGTTTGTAATCTCTGGTGTCTCAGGTGCAGATATTAAATTGACATTAACTTGAGTCTCTAAGCCCGAACCAAGGCTGATATATAACTCATTTAGCCCTTCAATCAAGGGATCAGTCCCATTTACCACTAATTCCAAATCACCACTACCCGTCAAAGGAAAACCACCTGTATAAGTAAATGGAACACTAGTTCCATTAGCTGTTTCTACCGTTATGGCATCAGCAGAAGAGTCTTCTAAATTATAGTAGAGCCTTAATGAGTTATCAGCATCAATACAAAGGTCTGAAACTGCGCCATCTAGTGGAATAATAGTTTTTTCTTCAGCAGCTGAAAAACATAATTCAAGATTCCAAGAGCTGATCTGTCCACCATCAAAATTATAATTATCAAATACATCTAAGTCCCATCTTCCTTGCCCATTAATTCCAACCATATCTCTGAAAGGAGTTAGTGGCTGATAAATATTACCATCAATTGGTGGACAAAGTAGATCTTCTAAACCTGTATCATCAAAGCCGGCATCTATGTTTTCATTTGAGCTACAGTTTTCTGACATAATCATCACTTCTGCATCATTCTCAGGGTTGTTCAAAATAATAATCAAGTCTTCCAAAAATGTATGTTCGATTTGAAGTCGCGGAATACTTACTTTGTCTACTAAGATTGGGTAATCAACAAAAATAGATGATGTGTTTTGCGACAATCCATTTTCCGAAATAATTACAGGAAGATCTTTTGCCTCAACTATTATGCAATAAGTATTGGATGTCGAAAACGAAAATGTCTCGGACCACTCACCCACCCCACAATAATTACCAGCTCTAACTCTCCAATAGTATGTGCTAAGGTTCTCTAAAATATCTATGAGATACTCTGTATCCTGGATTTCATTTACGGAAGTAAAAACATCCGTAAAATCTGCATTATTACTTAACTCCAAATCATAACTAATGGCATTGTCAATTGCTTCCCAAAAAAATTCTTGGATAACCTGTTGGTTCTCAGCTTGATTCATTGGACTTATTGTCCTGACTTGGTTTGGTATCTCATCACTCACTTCTAGCGTAAATATATTTTCGGCAAGGTTTTCTCCGTCAGAAGAAATAACAATAATTTCATAGTTTCCAGCAGTGATATTGTCTAAGTCATTCATTATGAATGAACTGGTTTCTCCTGGCGTAAAATTTTGATCTAAGGAAGTAATATTTAAACCAATTGGTAGATTCTGAAATTGAAGATTAACAAAATCTGTAAAACCTTCTTCAACGGTAAAGTCAACAGTTACTTCTGTAGAATTTTGATTACAAACAGCAAATACATCTTGCGGAAATTGAATTCCAAAAGCACCATTAAATCCATTTAGCTCAGTCAATCCTAAATCATCAGGGTCTAACCATGGCTTTAAAGAACTATCATTAGTTCCACCACCCAACCAAGCAGCATTTATACTACCATAATTATCGGATTGGTCATTGCCGCATGCGGCCAAGCCACCTTGTAGTTGCCCTATAATTTGTTTGTTTTCATTGAATATTGGTGAGCCTGAAGAGCCTCCTTCTGTTGTACCAATATCCCAATCTTCAACACGGATAAAATTATTGTTTCCATTATTGACTTGATCAAACTCAAAGCTTATTCTTTTTTCTTCAACCCCTGGGTGATGAATTCCAATCACAATTGAAGTAGATTCAAAATCATTCTTCCATCCTGCAAAATATGGTTTGTGATCTGGACGTATCGGATCATCAAATTCTATAAGATTAAAATCAGAAGCTCCCCAACTGGCTCGATTGATAGCACCGGAATTAAATTGTGATAAATTCCCATCTCCAACTTGACCACTTTCAGGGCTATTTGGTTGCCTACAAAATGAATTTTCATAGTTCCAATAAGCAACAACGGTTCCTGCATTACTATTAGTAATACCACAATGGTTTGCCGTTAGGTAATATGGTGTTTTATCTTCTCTTGCATTATTAATAAGTGCTCCGCTACAAACTTCTGTACCATTGATATGATAAGCTCCTACTGACTGAATAATATCTCTGTATTCTTCTACCAATTCAAAGCCGTCAGCCTCACCACATATAACATCCAAGTTGCAACTCCCTGAGAAACTTCTACCGAAGCCCAAATAGTCATGATTGATTTTTGTCAGCTCAAGAACCAACTCCTCTATTTTGTCTTCTGGAATCAACAACTCAATAATGAGCACATCATCTTTTATTATTGGAGTCCAATACTGTCTATGTTCATCATTATCATCTGAAGTAAGAGGGCCAATAAAATAACTTTGATCTTCATTATAGATAAATAATTCAGCTCCTTCTGGAAGCCAAAATGCTTCGAAACCTAAGTTTAAACTTAAAGCTCCTTTTGATTCAAGTAATAATCTCCAAATAGAAGTATTTGCTCGAGAATCATCCCAAAGACCTGAGTTTTTGACATTTAAATTAGTTGGATTTGCTTTTGCAAATTTGACTGCTCTCCCTGATTCTTGACTTCTCAATTCTTCTAGAAGTAATGACTTATTATTGATGCTTGGAAGAATAAATGATGATTCATACAAAGCAGATTTCATGCTAGGTTCAATCTTACTTTGAGCGTGTATTGAAGGACCAACACAAGCAAATAATAGGAATAAGCAAAAGAAATTCTTCATTTGAATTGAATATGCAGTTAGAGTTCTCAAATTTGTAATTTGTAAGCGAAAAACCAAATTAATTTGGTTTTAGATTTTGCCAATCCTAGCTTTTGTCTTAGCCAATATCATTTAAAAATTCAAAAATTATCAAATACTGTTTAATTACAATTATACTATCCCGTTTTCAAGTAAATTGAACAGCTAACTGATAAAAAAGAATGTGAAACACAGCATGCAAATGCTTATATTGCAATAGCAGGACTTTTAGAATATTATTCCATTTTTTTGAAAATAATAATCATTTATAGTTGCTAGAAATAAGAAAAATAATCTCAGAATACGATAAGCTTGACCACAGCAAAGAAAAAGTTGCATTGGCTTCAGTCGTTAGCGTAGAGGCGTCTGCTTATAGACGGATTGGTGCTAGAATGTTGGTTAGAAGTAATGGTATGTGGACTGGTGGTATTAGTGGTGGTTGTCTAGAAGGTGATGCCTTAAAGCAATCTCTAAACGCCATTTACAAAAATGAATCTTCAATCATTGTTTATGATACAATGGAAGATGATAATAATCAGATAGGAGTAGGTCTTGGTTGCAATGGAAGAATAGAGGTATTACTCACACCAATAGATCCTAAAGATCCGAACAATGAGATCGAACTTCTCAGATCAATATTAAACGCCGAAAACCCATCAATTATAGCAAAGGTTATTTCAGCCGATAAAGAACTACTTGCAAAAAGTAAATTGATCAATCACTTAGATGATCCTTTACATTTTTTAGATATAAATAACTCAGAGCTAAAAGAGTCTATTCAAACAGTTCTTCAAAAAAAGTCTCCACGTATATTTGATTTAAAATCTGGAGAAGAAGATGTAAAGGTTTTACTTGAATTCATCAGACCTGAAACCAGACTCATAATTGTTGGTGACAATTACGATGTAAATGCAATGGCAAATGTGGCTCACACTTTGGGTTGGGAAATATGGGTCGTAGGTAGATTAAAAAAACTAAGTAAAGAGTTGGTTGGAAAAGTAAAGCGTATAATCTCATTTGAAGATCATGATAAAGTAAAAACACACGATTACACAGCCGTGGTTCTTATGTCACATGACTACAAATGGGACATGACCATTCTACAACATTTCTTAAAAGAGTCACCTCCTTATATAGGAATGCTTGGTCCCAAAAAAAGGTTTGAAAAAATGGATAAGGAATTATCAGATATTGACCTTGCCGCTATTGAATACATACATAGCCCTACGGGCTTAGAAATAGGTGCAGAATCACCAGAAGAAATTTCACACTCAATTGCTTCTGAAATTTTGGCTGTGTTTAGACAAAAGAAGGGTTTGTCTTTGAAACTAAAAGAAGGGCCTATTCATGCAAGAGAACAATGAACAAATTAATTGATAAACATAACCGAGTTGTTGACTACATAAGAATTGCGGTCACAGATAAATGCAATTTGAGATGCTTCTACTGCATGCCAAATGAAGGAATTGATTTTGTCAAACAAAATCAACTCATGAGTTATGAAGAGTTGCTGAGAGTAGCTAGCATATTGAGCAAGCAAGGCGTATCCAAAGTGAGAATTACTGGCGGTGAACCTTTCTTAAGAAAAGACATCATGTATTTTATTAAAAGCTTGAGCGAAATCAAAGGCATTGATAAAATCGCAATTACAACCAATGGAACCCATACACTGAAATATCTTGATGAGCTTATCAACTATGGAATAAAGAGTTTCAATCTCAGTATTGACTCAATCGACAAGCAGAGGTTTTTTGATATAACTCGGAGGGATTTGTTTGATACCGTCTGGAATTGTTTTGAAGAAATGTCAAAGCGAGATATTAGTTTAAAATTGAATGCTGTTGTCATCAAGAATAGAAATATTGAAGATCTCATCCCAATGGTTGATTTGACCAAAGACAAAAATGTATCAGTAAGATTTATTGAAGAAATGCCTTTCAATGGCACAGGAGCAAATTATGAAGGTCTTGAGTGGAATTACAAAAAAATTCTTCAACATATTGAGTCCCATTTCGGCAAAGCCACAAAGTTAGAAGACGAAAAAAATTCTACTTCTCTTAATTATAAAATTCGAGGGCATGCCGGAAGCTTTGGTATTATTCCTGCATATTCAAGAACCTTCTGTGGAACATGTAATAGAATCAGATTGACACCAATGGGCATCATTAAAACTTGTTTGTACGACGAAGGCATCTTCAATGTTCGTGATTTAATGAGAGCAGGAGCCAATGATACTCAATTGCTCGAAGCAATTCAATCCGCAATTGGACAGAAATACAAAGACGGTTTTGTTGCAGAATCCAAAAGAAAAAACTTGCCGAATATTAGTGAATCCATGACAACAATTGGAGGTTGATGATAGATGTAAAAGAGGCATTAGAAATAATCAATCATAACCTTGGGTCCTTCGGTACAGAAATCGTCCCCTTATCAAAGTCAATCGGAAGAATCTTAAAAGAAGAATGGCGCACTGATAGAGATCTACCTCCTTATCATCGAGTGACAATGGATGGGATTGCTATTTCATATGAAGACTTTGCAAAAGGTCAACGGACATTCGAAATAGAGGGCGTAGCTGCTGCGGGAGACCCACAAAAAGAAAAGAAGAAAGATGGATGTTGTCACGAAGTAATGACAGGAGCAATCCTTCCTCTTGGTTGTGATACCATCATAAGATATGAAGACTTAAGTATTGAAGACAGTCAAGCAAGCATCAACTTAGATGTAATTACGAAAGAACAAAATGTTCATTTCAAAGGATCAGATCGATCGATGGGAGAATTGGTTGCAAAAGAAAATACAATTATTTCATCCGCCGAAATTGGCTTAGGAGCAAGTATTGGTAAAAGCATGGTTGTAGTGGCCAAGTTACCGACAGCAATAGTAATTTCTACGGGTAATGAATTGGTCGATATTGATCAGAGTCCGCTAGCTCACCAAATTAGAAAATCAAATATCTATCGAATAAGTACGGTATTAAACTCATTAGGTATGAGTTGTGATGAAGCACATTTAGATGATGTCAAGGAGGTTATAAAGGAAAAGATGCAAGACTATCTAGAGAAATATGATATTGTCTTATTGAGTGGTGGAGTATCTAAGGGTAAATTTGATTTTCTACCTGCGGTACTTGATGAATTAGGCGCAGAAAAATTATTTCATAAGATAGCGCAAAGGCCAGGAAAACCATTTTGGTTTGGCAAGAGAAATAACTGTACCATATTTGCCTTTCCGGGAAACCCCGTATCATCATTTATTTGTATGCATCGGTACTTTGTCGAATGGCTTGGAAATTCTCTAGGTACATCAATTAGAAGACCAATGTATGCACGTTTGACAGACGAAGTTCATTTCAAACCTGACCTTACTTATTTTCTTGAAGTCAAAATAAGTTCTTCTCCAAATGGAGAGGTGCTTGCAACTCCACAAAAAGGAAATGGCTCAGGTGATCTTGCCAACTTGGTTGAGGCAGATGCAATTATTCAATTGCCAAGAGGAAAAAATATTTATGAAAAAGGAGAAGTGCATCCTATCTACTTTTACAAATAGAACATTCTAGTTTTTAATTTTTTCTTTAATCATCGCATAGGCTTGGGGGTCATTGACATTCTCCATAAAGTCCACTTTTTCAACATGAATTTCTTCGATGTCAGTATTGATCAAAACCTTTCGGGGACAAGAATAACCTTGACTTAAAAATTCTAACAAAACTGGATAAGCTCTAGGTTCCCAAATTGTGATAAGTGGTTCTGGAAACTTGGTCTCTGGATTATGAAAACAAGTTGCAAGTTTTGAAGGATTGCGCTTTTCCACTAATAAGTTGAGTGACTCTTTGTTTAATAGTGGAAGATCGCAAGCAACCGTAAGCCATGCCTGATTTGGAAATTCTCTAAATGCTGAAAGGATGGCACCATAAGGTCCTAGTCCTGTAAAAGTATCTTTGATAATCGAGTAAGCATTTTGCTCATCAGCATTTTGATTTTGATTCAGCGATAAAAACACACTGTCACAAAATTCACTTAACAAGTCAGCTTCATATTCTCTCTGCGGTTTTCCATAGTAACTTAAAGAACCTTTATCCTCCCCCATCCTAACACTCTTTCCTCCCGCAAGGACCAAACCATTCAAAACAGGAATATAGTTTTCATTGTCTTCAAGTATGTGATTGGCAATCTTTTCTAGCTCATTGACTTTGAAAATTTTCACTTTTTCAGTGATGTGTGGTTTTAAAAAATCATGAACTTCTTGTTCTTCATTTTCAACAACCAAAATTCTAAAATCTTTGAGACGATCCAACTTCCGACTTAGTGATTCTTTTTTCTTTTCGTTGACAAAGACAATTTGCTTATCGCCTAAGAAATGATTTCCGTTAATCAACAAAAGATCTAATTCAGAGAAGTATTTTTTATTTTGCTTTTCAGCAAAGGAACTGTGCGTATCAATTTGTGCAAATGCTTGTTTATCTTGATAATAAGCATGAAATGGGTGGTCCGTTTTAATTTCTTGATGGGTGGCATCAATGTATCCAATCTTTGCTTTTTTAGATAGCTCTGCTCCTAAGTCCTTTGCAAACTGATTAATAATCCCACAAGGAGCTCCAAATATCGCCCATTCATTTTGATGATAGTCACCACCAATTGGCTTTATTAATGCTGTATGCTTTGTATGTTTTTTAGTCTCTTTCAAAATCACTTTTTCCTCCTGTCTTTTTCATTAGTTTTATTTCTTCTATGATGATATTATGCGAAAAGCCTTTGCACATATCATAGATTGTAAGTGCCGCAACAGTAGCACCAGTAAGTGCTTCCATTTCTACACCTGTTTTTCCTGTAAGTTTAACCATGCAATCGATTTCTACTTTTCTGTCTTCATTCACACGAATATTCACTGTAGATTTATTAATTGCCAAGGGATGACAAAGGGGAATTAAATCACTAGTTTTCTTAGTGGCCATAATTCCAGCAAGAATGGCTGTTTGAAATATAGGTCCCTTTTTTGTTTGGATGTCATTGTTATCCAATTGGTCAAGAATTTCATCTTCTAGACTTATAAGCGCTCTTGCAACAGCAATTCTTTCTGTTTCCTGTTTATCGCCTACATCGACCATTGTAGGATTATCTTCTTTATCTAAATGTGTAAATTTCTTCATAGAATAATAAAGATAATTGTTTTATTCTTCCTAGGCTGTAATGTACTTACTTGGCTCTTTTTCAAAACTTACTTTACATCCATCGCAACAGAAGTAAACCTTCTGTCCTGCATGTTCGAGAATGTATTTAGCTGTACTTTTTTGAATGGGAATATTGCAGACTGGGTTCATGTAATATTCGTCATTAGGAACCTCAAGAGTTTGTGCAGTTCCATTTGAATCCGTTTTTGATTCTAATCTAAATTGCTTTATTATTTCCGCCAAAATACTTACTGCTACTTCCTCTGGAAGTTTGGCACCTAAATCAAGACCAGCAGGAGTTTTAATTGTTTGCAATTGATCGAACGTGACTCCTCTGTCTCTTAGGTCTGTAAATATAGCTTGAGCTTTTTTACGACTAGATACAAAGGCCAAGTATTGGCAATCCATATTGATTGCTTTATGCAAGGATTCTAAATCTCCCTCTCCTTGCGTACAAACTATGGTGTAGCTATTTTTATGTTTATCGCTTATTTCAAAATCTGCTACTGCAGACAATTTATCAGCAGTTGGATATACAACTTTATCAACCTTGCTTTGTACAACTTCTACGCGATAATCCATAGCAGAAGCTAATTTGGCCAATGCCATTCCGATATGAGAATTACCAAAAATGACAATATGTGGTTTTGGTAATACAGGCTCAATGTAAGCCTCAACTTCTCCTCCGCTTTGACAGCTCATGCTATATATTTTAGTATTAGGAAATGAACTTTCTCTTTTTACAGGACTGATGGTAACAAATCTCGGCTTTCGTTCTTTAATCGCAAGAAGTGCTTCTTTGAGTATAATGCCTCTTGTGCAGCCTCCTCCAATCCATCCATGGATTTCTCCTTTCGATGTAATGATTGCTTTGTCACCAGGCTTGCCAGAAGAAGGAGTTTTTCTCCTTACTATCATTGCTGTCGCAAATGGCTCTAGCTCACTTCTCAACTCCATTAATTTATCTACAAATTCATTACGCATGTGACAGTATGTTTTCTAACTCAAGCAAGCTACTAAAATTATGTGCTGACCCAAAATAATTGACAGAAGGAAGTGCTGTTTTCATTCCAACTTGTATAGGTTCATAACCCTTCATACCCTTTAAAGGATTCAACCAAATCAACTTTTTTGATTTTAATTTAATGTTTTGGATAGCCGTTTCCAAAATTTCTGGTTCGCCAGTATCCAAACCATCACTTAGAATCAGGGTCATTGTTTTACCATTGAGATATTTCTTTGAGTATTCTTCGTTGAAGTTTTGAAGAGATTCTCCAATTTTTGTTCCACTGGACCAGTGCTTTGCATTGTAAGAAACCATTGACAATGCGAGGTCCATATTCTTTTCAGAAATAAAATCTGTGATCCTCACCAGCTTTGTACTAAAGGTGAATACTTCCACTTGTTTGAAATGTGATCGCAATGCCCACATAAACTTTAATAAATAGAAAGAGTACTTATCCATTGATCCACTTACATCCAAAAGTATCAATAATCTAAATTTCTCTTTCTTTCTATCCTTTTTTGCGAGATTCATAATGGTCCCCCCATTCTGAATATTTTTCCTGATTGATTCCGATATGCTTATTGCTCCTTTTTTAGACTTTTTGCGTTTGCGTTTTATACGCATACTCATTTCTCTTACCAATTTTTCAGAAAGGCGATCAAGCTCCAATGCTTGTTGTTCTGTCAAAAGAGAAAAGTCTGTGAGCTTTGCAGTCTCATCGGTATTTGCTCCAGAGGTAGTTTTGGATTCTTCTCCTGATTCATTCAAATCAGATGAACCCGTTCCAAGCATAACTGCAGTACTAGCTTTTCGAACCGAGAAGTTGTTATTGTTTTTTCGTGTAATACGATTTTGAAGTACCGTACCTTTTTGCCTCCAGAATTTTTTATAGAGGCTTGAAAAGACCTCTCTTTCTTCTTCTTCCTTGCAAAAAAGAGCTGCTAGGGCATATTCAAAAATATCCTTGTCCAACCATAATTCTTGTAAAGAGACCATGATGGTATCCTTGGTACATTGTATACCAGTAGAAAAACCTTCTTCACGAGCCAATTGGACAAATCCAACTAAGGCTTCAGAAAATGAAAGATAATCGGTGTAGTGTTTCAACGATGTTTATGATAAACCCAGTTTATCTAAAACCTTTTTGAGTGTATCAGCTTTTAAATCATTTACATGAGCGTCTATTCCTATAGAGTTAGCATATGCTACCAAATCAGGTTCGTTCATTTTCATGATTTCCGCTTTCGGCTTGGTGCCTTCTCTTTCGGCTTTCATGGCTGCAATTCTTGCCTTGACATCGGCTACAGAGTCAACTTTTTTTGTACGTTGTCCTGGAAGATCAACTGCCTTATAATGAGCTCTGCTTTTCTCTCCTGCTTCTAGTCGTATTTTTTTTAGTTCCTCGTATTCTTTGAGTGACATATTAATATCTTTTTTAGTTAAACAATTTTTCTCTTACATTTTTGATGTCATCGTTTGATTTCAACAAACAAGACAAACTATTATAAATGGCATTAGGGTCTCCATCTAGTGCTGCAATCCCCTTTGCCCAATCAATCGTTTCTGCAACACCTGGGGTTTTATCAAGCTTCAAGTTTCTAATTTTTTGAATGTGTTCAGCAATTTGTTCCGCTAATTTCGATTCAATATCAGGTTGATGCTTTTTAATAATTTTCATTTCCTTATCCATTGAAGGATAATCTACCCAGTGATACAAACATCTTCTTTTTAGTGCATCCGAAAGTTCACGACTTCTATTTGATGTTAAGATTACAATGGGTCTATTCTTACTTTTTATCGTTCCAAGTTCCGGAATTGAAATCTGAAATTCGGATAACAATTCCAATAGAAAAGCTTCAAACTCTTCATCGGAACGATCAATTTCATCAAGCAATAAAACACTTGGTTTGTCTGAAGCTATGGCTTTTAGTAAAGGTCTTTCCAACAAATACTCTTTACCAAATATCATATCCTCCTTTTCCTTTTCTGATTTCGTTCCTGATTCATGAATCTTAATCGCCAACAATTGTTTTTGATAATTCCATTCATAAATCGCATTGTTCACATCCAGACCCTCATAGCACTGAAGCCTTATCAAATCATATCCTAAGTACTCTGATAGAATATAGGCAATCTGTGTTTTACCTACTCCCGGATTACCTTCAAGTAAGAGTGGCTTTTCCAATTTCAACATTAGGAATAAAACAGTTGCCAGTTCTTCCTCAATCACATATCCTAGCTCATCAATGATTGGAATAAGATCCCTCGGTTCTTTTACCATCTATTTATTTCTTACGCCCAAAAAGGCTTTTAGCCACTGTCCCAATCATTGATCCAGCATTCATTGTATTATCAACATCACTACCAGAAAGTTTTGCTCTGAAGTTGTCAACAAACTGATCTAGTAATTGATCCGAAACATCGTTGATTAGTCTAGAACCAAACTGTGCCAGCATTCCTACAATGGTAATATCCATAGAAAAGACCACTTTGGTTTTCCCATCCTCTTCAGTGAGCGTTCCATTCATGATCATATCTGCAGAGCCCTTTCCTTTGCTATCAAGTCCACGACCCTTCAAAACCATTTTGTTGTTTTCTTCATCCAACTCAATGATTTCAATATCACCCGCATAGGCAGCTTTGATAGGACCAAATTTGGTGACAACAGCTCCTTTATAATTTTTGTCATCGATTTTTTCGGTGATTGAAGCACCAGGAACACAGACTACTATTTCTTCTGGATTCGCCAGGTTTTTCCAAACCTCACCGATTGGTTGATCAATTTCAAACTCTTTAGTTATCTGAGTATTCATAATTTAAATTAAAGTAAGCACCACAAATTATTGTGGTGCTCATGATAAACAATATTTTAATAAACTATACTATTAGGCTTTATCATTAAAGTAGCCTACTTTCTTCAATTCTTTGTACAACTTAAATGGTGTAACAGGAATTTCTAAATGCTTAATTCCTAAGTGATGAACAGCATCGACAATTGCATTTACAATCGCTGGTGGTGCTCCAACAGTAGGAGATTCTCCTACTCCTTTTGCTCCAATTGGGTGATGTGGTGCTGGTGTTACTGTGTGACCAGTTTCCCAACTTGGTGACTCAACTGCAGTTGGTACCAAATAATCCATGAAGGTACCGTTTAGAATATTTCCTGCATCGTCATAAATTAACTCTTCATACATCGCAGGTGCAATGCCTTGTGTCAGTCCTCCGTGAACTTGACCCTGTACAATCATTGGGTTAATAATATTTCCGCAATCATCTATTGCAACAAATCTTCTGACTTTTATATCACATGTTTCAGGATCAACATCTACTACACAGATATATGCTCCTGAAGGGAATGTCAAGTTTGGTGGATCATAATAATGAGTCGCTTCAAATCCTGCTTCCATTCCTTCTGGGTGATTGGTATAAGAAGCGAATACAATTTCTTGTATGGTTTTTGACTTCTCAGGTGCTCCCTTTACAAAGAACTTTCCTGGTTCCCATTCTAGATCTTGTTCGCTTACTTCCATCAAGTGAGCAGCAATCTTCTTTGCCTTGTCTCTCAATTTACGAGCAGCCATTGCCGCTGCAGCTCCAGCTGTCGGAGTACTACGACTTGCGTAGGTACCCAATCCGTAAGGAGCGGTATCCGTATCTCCTTCTTCTATTTGGATATTTTCCATTGGTATTCCTAATTCCTCCGCTATAATTTGGGCGTAGGTTGTTTCATGGCCTTGTCCTTGAGATTTAGTACCAAATCGTGCGATTGCCTTTCCAGTTGGGTGCACTCTGATTTCAGCGCTATCAAACATTTTAATTCCAAGGATATCAAAATCTTTTTGAGGACCAGCTCCTACCACTTCCGTAAATGTGGAAATTCCAATTCCCATTAGTTTTCCTTCTTTACGCAATTCCTCTTGTTCTTTTCTGAGCTCATGGTATCCTACCGTTTTCATTGCCAATTCTAAACCAGCATGATAATCTCCACTATCGTAAGACCAACCTGTTGGAGAAGCCCAAGGGAATTGATCCTTCTTGATAAAGTTATCCATTCGCAAATCTGCAGGATCCTTTCCTACTTCTTTTGCAAACATATCTGTCATTCGTTCGATAGCATGAACCGCTTCTGTTACTCTAAATGAACAACGATAAGCAACTCCCCCTGGTGGTTTGTTGGTGTATACCGCATCGGCTTCCATATAAGATGCGCCATAATCATATGATCCAGTTCCTATTGAGAAAAGTCCTGTTGGAAACTTGGATGGATTTGCGGAAGCATCGGTATAACCATGATCTGCTAGTACCTTAAATCTTGTTGCTTGAATTTTACCATCTTTCGTTCCAGCCATTTCTGCTGTAATATGATAATCTCTGGCAAAGGAATCTGCTTGTAGATTCTCTGACCGATCTTCAATCCACTTGATTGGTGCACCTGTCAGGAATGATACAGCAATTGCAATTACATAACCAGGATATACAGGTACCTTTCCTCCAAAACCGCCTCCAATATCTGGAGATATAACTCTAATCTTTTCTTCAGTAAGACCAACATGACCAGCAACCAAAGCTATCACCGTTCTGATCGCATGAGGTGCTTGTGTAGTCATATACATCGTTAGATGATTCTCTACTTTATTATAAGCAGCTACACATCCACATGTCTCTATCGATGCCACATGGATTCTTGGAATATGCATTTGTTGCTTAACAGTAACATCAGCATTTTTGAAAATCTCATCAGTTTTTTCTTTGTCACCTACATCCCAATGCCAAATGTGATTGTCCGTTTTTCCTTCTTGATCAGGTCTCAAAATTGGAGCATCATCATCCATTGCTTTGAATGGATCCATCAATGGCTTCATTGGTTCGTACTCAACGACAACTGCTTCTTTACCATCACGAGCTACATATCTATCTGTTGCAATAACTGCACAAACTTCTTGAGACTGATACATCACTGTATCGGTTGGTAATACCATTTGGGTATCAGACATTAAAGTTGGCATCCAGTGAAGGTTGTACTTTTCTAAATCCTTCCCTGTTACTACCGCAATTACTCCTTCTATTTCTAATGCTTTCGAAGAATCAATTGATTTAATTTTTGCGTAAGCATATGGACTCCTAACAATGTCCATGTATAGCATACCAGGTAATTTTACGTCATCAACGTAATTACCCTTTCCTTGTATAAATCGTGCATCTTCCTTTCTCTTTTTAGAGTGGCCCATGCCGCCTATTTCCTTGGATGTTTTACATTTTATCATGATAAACTACTTTCTTTTTTTAATTGGTTTTTAACTAACAAATTCAGGTTCAGTCGATGGAAGTTCTTTTCCTTGCATCTTAGCTGAAGCCCA
>CALHKJ010000297.1 GCA_938033975.1 uncultured Saprospiraceae bacterium
CATGGTATACAGTGTATCTTGACCAAGCCAGAAGATCTCAATATTAATGTAATTAATAAATATCTTGAGATCAAGGCCAAGAGAATGAAGTAAGAAAAAAACTTATTCTACCAAACAACAAAAATCATGGATACAACAATAGATAATGTCAATTTTGAAACTAAACTATTTCATGCACCCAGTCTCAATCTTAGAGTGAAGGCCATGTTTATCGATTTGCTAATAGTGATTTGTACTTTAATGTTTGTTTCACAAATTCTTGGCTACTTTAATGTGGATCCAAATATGATTAATCCTATCTTATTGGGAATGTTTTTATTGTACGAACCAATTGCTGTATCCTTGGGTGGAACAATTGGTCAAAGAATTATGGGATTACGAGTAAGCAAAGCAAAAACACTGAAAGAATCCAATACCCATTCAAATTTAGGCTTAGGATATTCTGTTATCAGATTTTTTGTGAAATTTATTCTAGGAACAATTTCGCTGATCACCGTTCACCATACTAATCATGGCCAAGCTATCCATGATAAATTAAGCGGCTCAGTCGTAAGGTTCAAATAAAGTCAGTTAATCCAACTGTAACAAAAAGTCTCCAAAGACTTGAATCTCTTCAGGATTAGTCTCATGTCTACCAAATATACTTCCTTGAATTACACCAAAAGGATTAAAATCCATTTCTGAAAAATTTATTGTATAGTTTTCACAAGGGTAAAATTTGCAATCTCCTGGGTTCCCAGATGGACCTCCTGGACCACTAAGCGGAAACCTTAGCCACGATGGAGCACAGGTACTATCAATAATCGATAGTGTATTTATTTTCATTTCGAAAAATGTATCTTCTGACGCTATACGAAGAGTATCGTTGCTGTGTTCCACAATCAAGCCTTCATCATATTCAGCAGTCTTAATCTCGCCAATCAATGTTGTATTGATTGTTAAGTATTGATTGTCAAGAAGCTCAGGCAATGGTTCAACCATAGGCTCATCAGGACCACATTGAAATAGAAAAATTGCTAAGGATAAATAAATTAACTTTTTCATAGTGAATTGATCTGATTAATAATTTAAGCTCTAACTTTAAAACGAACTAAAGCTATAATTTGCTTCCTATGTACTAAACTTTAATACAAATAGAACCAATGACTTCCAACAAACTTGTTAGAATACTTTTTACAATCATCGGAGTAATCATGCCGATTTTTATAGGACTCTTACATACCTATGCACATTTCACTGATCTCATCAAGCCTGAGGTGCAATCCCATCTACAACAAGAAATAATGGTGACAGGACAGACTCAAATTATGTGGAATACATGGGGAGTCATGAGTGTAATGATGGGAATCTCATTTATTGTAATTGGCCTTTTGAATATCTCAATAATTCGAAATACCAACAAGAATAGCCAATTCCCTACTCTTCCAATATTTGCTATGATCTTTTATCTATCTGCAGTTATTTATGTAGGTCTTACATTTAATGCTGACATGCAATTATATGGAGGTATAGCCGGGATGATGTTAACTATTGTTTGCTTAATAACAAACTTAAAATCATAGAAATGTCTCAAATACTCAGCATACTGGTTGCAGGTATATTATTTCTGATTTCAATGCTTCATTTATATTGGACCTTTGGTGGTAGCTGGGGAGTGGCTGCAGCCATCCCAGAAAAATTTAAAGACATTTATTACAAAAAATCCAATCAGACTTTCATCAAAATTGCCACCTTGATGGTTGTATTTGGATTACTAGCATGCTCTTATATTGTATTGTCCAACCACAATTCTTTTCCAAATCCAATGCTAACAAAAGCCTTGTCATCAAAGTTGACAAATTTATTAGGAATTATTTTCATTATCAGAGGAATTGGTGATTTCAATATGTTTGGACTTTTTAAAAAAGAAAGCGAAAGCCTCTTTGCAAAAAAAGATAGTCAAATTTTTGTTCCACTGTGCCTTTCTATTGGCATTTGTTGTTTGTACATTGGATACAATTCATAGATTATGAAAAAATCATTCATCTCCATATTTATTCTAATTATAGTTGCATTGGCTTGCAATAATGTAGAGTACGCAAATAAAAAAACTAAAGCTAATCCAACTGCTAAAAAAGCCAATTTTATAAGTAAGGTTTATGAACCACAAGACAAAAAGTACACAAGATTTCAATATTATGATTTCCTAGAACCACGTTGTCACAAATTTGAACAAGTAAATGAAAACAATTATCAGGATGTTCAGATACTAGAAATTAGAAAGATTGCTTTGGACAATTTTTTTGAGATAGAAGATAAATTAATCAACTTAGAAGCACTGATGATAGTCTACACCCAAATAGACACAGACGAATTTCAAGAATTAATGGAAGCTTTAGCGTCTAAAAAACATTTCAAAAAATTGATTCTAAATCATAATGGTTTCAGAACGATACCAGCAAGTATCTCTAAATTAAAAGGATTAATCACCTTGGATCTTTCTTTTCAACAATACCCTAGGCTGCCAGAAGAAATAACTGAATTACCAATCTTGAGTTATCTACGAGTTGCAAAGAATGACAAATTAAGATCTCTACCAACAAGTCTAGGTAATCTAAGCA
>CALHKJ010000298.1 GCA_938033975.1 uncultured Saprospiraceae bacterium
ATCTAAGCAAGTTAGAAATCCTTGATTTTGCTGGTACATCGGTAAGAGAATTTCCAGAGTCTATTGGTAAATGCACAATACTAAAAAACATTACAGCTAATGCTTGCCAAATTAATAGCATTACTCCTCAAATTGGAAACCTTACAGAACTAAGAGATATTAATTTGGGCTACAATAAAATTAAAGTGATACCTAAGGAAATGGGTAATCTAAGGGAATTAATTCGTTTATACATAGGTTCAAATCAGCTATCTGAAATTCCTGATGAACTTCGAAACCTGACCAAATTAGAAGTATGTGGTTTCCCTTTAAACAAACTAAAGGAATTCCCAAAGACTGTATTTTCCGCAAAAAATCTAAGAACTCTTTCTTTGTATGATAATGACTTTACAAATATCCCAAAAGAATTATCTGAGCTCAAAAATCTAGAGATTCTTTACCTAGATGTGCCTAAGATGAATAAATTAGAGCTTGAGGCAATAAAAGCCAGCTTACCAGCATTAGATATTAGGAACAAATAAGCTATATTTAATACTTTAAAGGTTCCAATTCCACTTATATCAATTCCTATTTGCCAATTTGTCTAGGCAATCTTACATTTAACAAAAAATTAAATCTGATGAAAAACACATTATTATTTCTATGTCTATTTACTTTTAGCTTTATAGCATGTAAAGACAAATCTAAAGAAAGCACCGAAAATACTGAGCTTCAAGAAACCATCAAAAAATTAGAAACAGAGAATGTAGAGTTGAATAAACTGGAAAATGAAATTAACACTGATGTAAAGCAGCTTGATCAGTTATTAAAAGAAATGGACGAAATTAAATAAGGATTCGTTTCATATAATAGTAACAAACAAAAATTAAAAACTATGAAAAAGAATAAAATGAGATATATGAAGATTTCACTCTTATTACTGATTTTCACTATCACGTTTACACAAGTAAATGCTCAAGAAAATGCAAAAGCTCAAGGCAAAAACAAAGTCGAAGAAGTAAAAAATAAAGGCAAGGCAAAGGGTAAAGAAATGAAAGCACAAGGAAAGGCCAAAGCTGAAGAAATGAAAGCACAAGGAAAGGCTAAAGCTGAAGAAATGAAAGAGAAAGGCAAAGGCAAAGAAATGAAAGAGAATGAGAATGGCAAAAAAGAAAAGGCTAACAAAGGGAATGCATATGGTAAAAACAAAGAAGGACTGGAAGGAAAAGAGTTTGGTCAAAAAAGAGCAGCAGCTGCAAAAAGTAAAAATAAAGCCAGTAAAGACAAACTTGACAAATCAGCTGAAAAAGGTGCTGCCAAAGTAAGTGAAGCAAGAACGAAAGTGAATAATGCCAAAGAAGAAGCAAAAAAAGACAGAGAGGCAGGAAAAATCACAAATGAAGAGTATGCGAAAAAAATGAAAAAGTATGTTGATGTTGAAAAGAAAATTATGGAAGTAGAAAATAAAATACAAGAAGCTAAACAGAAAGCTAAAGCCCAATAAAAATATATATACATCAAATCAAAAGGTGTCCTCCAAAAAGGGCACCTTTTTTTATTTCTGGTTTTTAGCTAATCAGCTAGCATTCTCTTAATAATTTAACTCAAAGTCAAGTCTTCTCATAAATTCTTACCAAACCAGTAAAATTCCTCAACAAAGAGCATTCTTTAAAAGTACAATTACTATCTTGACTATCTAATAGAAGAAGTAAGATCAATATGAAAAATCCTAAAAAGGACACACGAATCCTTAAATACCCTAAAAATTTAGAGTATCAAATAAAGTCTTTTGAAAAAATACCGATTGAGCTCTTTGCAAATTCGAAAGATGGGAGTACACACATAGCTAGCTTAATAGCGAAAGCAATCAGGGAAAAACAAGAACAAGATGAAAATATTGTACTTGGTCTTGCAACCGGCTCTTCACCATTGATGGTATACGCTGAACTTATTAGAATGCACAAAGAAGAAGATCTAAGCTTCCAAAATGTCATTACTTTCAACTTAGATGAATATTATCCACTCGATCCAACACGTGTTGAAAGTTATGATTACTTCATGCATCACTATTTCTTCAATCACATAGATATCCTTCCCGAAAATGTTCATATTCCTAAAGGTGATCTGAAGCTTTCTGAAGTCAAGAAATATTGTAAAAATTATGAAAAGAAAATTCAATTAGTTGGTGGTATCGATATTCAACTTTTAGGTATAGGTAGATCAGGCCATATTGGATTCAACGAACCAGGATCCGAAGACAATACACTAACCCGGCTTGTAAGATTAGACAACCTTACTCGTCATGATGCAGCTGATGATTTTGGTGGCTTAGGAAAAGTTCCTTATGAAGCTATCACTATGGGTGTACAAACCATACTGAATGCAAGAAGGATTTATATAATGGCATGGGGACAACACAAAGCCGATATAGTAAAAGAAGCTGTTGAAGGCAAACCATCTCCTTTTATTCCTTCTACCTTCCTTCAACAACACGATAATGTCAAGTTCTACCTTGACACTGCCGCGGCAAAAAGTCTTACCAGAGTAGTAACCCCTTGGAAGGTTGGAGCATGCAACTGGGATAATGATCTTGCTACCCAGGCAGTAGTTTGGCTTTCTCAATTAATCGAAAAGCCAATCCTAAAGCTTACAGATGATGACTACAACGAATATGGTCTAAGCGAACTAATTCTAAATGAAACAAATGCATACCAACTGAATATTAAGATATTCAATAGATTACAACACACTATCACTGGTTGGCCTGGAGGTAAACCAAATACTGACGATAGCGAAAGGCCAGAAAGAGCTGCACCAAAAAAGAAAAGAGTACTTATTTTCAGCCCGCACCCTGATGACGATGTAATTTCTATGGGAGGTACCTTTTTGAGACTTGTTGAACAAGGTCATGAAGTCCATGTTGCTTATCAGACTTCAGGCAATACTGCCGTACACGATCATGATGCCTTGAGATATCTTGAATTTTACGAAGATTTTCACAATACAGTAGTCGGCAAATCTTTAAAATCAAAGGCTTTCAATGATGTTCAAAAAATACTTGCTGATAAAGACAATCACAAAATCACCCAAAATCTTAAGGATACTAAAGGCTTGATCAGACGAGGAGAAGCAAGGGCTGCTGCTAGATTCTGTGGTTTGCCAGATGAAAGAATTCATTTTATGGACATGCCCTTTTATGAAGCTGAAAGTGCAAAAAAAAGAATGCTTGCAGAAGAGGATATAAAGATGACCATGGAATTGCTTAAAAAGATAAAACCTCATCAAGTTTTTGCAGCAGGAGATCTAGCAGATCCACATGGCACACATAGAGTTTGCCTAAATGCAGTTTTTGAAGCTCTTACACGTCTAAAGAAAAATAAATGGATTAAGGATTGTTGGCTTTGGCTCTATAGAGGAGCTTGGCAAGAATTCAATACACATGAAATTGAAATGTGTGTGCCTCTATCCCCTAATGAGTTACTCAAAAAGAGAAACGCAATTTTCCTTCACCAATCTCAAAAAGACAAGCCTCTTTTCCCAGGTGAAGATGAAAGAGAGTTCTGGCAAAGAGCAGAAGATAGATGCAGAAAAACAGCTGATGACTATAGGAATTTAGGTTTTGCAGAGTATGAGGCAATGGAAGCTTTTAGAAGGTGGCATTTTTAAAGGAAAGATTTCAGAGGTCAGATTTCAGAGGTCAGACGCTTTGATCACAAACATTACTCACACTACAACAAAAGCAATACTACCTCCAGGGGGTTTTAACTCCTTGACTCAATTATTCCTCACTGAACTTATTACGCTCTTCTTCGGCGAGCTTGAAGTTCTTCCCTCCACCCTTTGGCAGAGCGGAAGATTATTTACGAAAAAGTCTTGTGCAAAAGAACTTAATTTTGTTTTCGCTGAAAACAAACTATTGTTGATTGAAAACAAAAGCAATACTACCTCCAAGGGGTTTTAACCCCTTGTCCCATTTATTCCTCCCTGAACTTACTACGCTCTCC
>CALHKJ010000299.1 GCA_938033975.1 uncultured Saprospiraceae bacterium
GAGGAACTTCATTTCCTACATGGCATCACAGTAGGTTTCAGATGGAAGCTTGAAGCATTCTCCTTTGAGCTGAATTGGGAAAACCTAAATCGTGAAAGAGAAGCCTTGGGAGAAAATGCGGCAGATATGCTTTTCCAAAAAACCATTTCTTACTCTATTAATAATTACTCTGCATCATTAGAATCTACCTTGGGTGTTTTTGGTTTTGGATTAGGTGCGGGATTAAGAGATTTTAAGATCAAAGAAGAAATCGCAAGTACTGGAGAAAACAGAGCCTTCTTAGAAGACACCCAATGGTTTATCAAACCATTTATCAGTGTCAATCTGATAGGAGGTGAGAAGGTAGGTCTTTCAATCAAACCATACTTCACCATTCCACTAAACAATATTGGATTGAATCCTTTGTCAGAAGAATTTGACTTAACACCAAGTAATCGCACTGAGAGGTTGTGGATGGGGGGTGTTAGTTTTATTTTTTATAATGGGCATCAGTAGAAAAAATCATCAGCATGTGTTACATCAGCATGGAGCTCACGCACCACGCTGGAGCTAATGCCGCCCCTGTAGGGCTCTATGGTATGGGGTTAATCATAAGAGCTCTTTGGTATTGGGTTAATCACAAGCAAATAAGTATAGAAGAATTCCGAGCCCTGAAGGGGCGACTTATATTAGGATGGGGCGTGAGCCCTATCCTAAGGCAACAACTGAGACCGAGCCCTACAGGGGGGCGGCATAAAAACAAAAAAAGGGCTCGCAATTTCATTGCAAGCCCTTTTTAAAATTCAATATTCTTTTTTTACCCCAACGCTTCTTCAACAAGCTTAGCTTGTAGTTTCTCATGAACATACTTAAAGCCTGTTGCTGGTGATGCACTTTCTTTCTTTGAAACCAAATCTATATCTAAGCCTCTCCAGTATCTCATCAAGTAGGACCAAGCGCCCATGTTAGATGGTTCTTCTTGTACCCAGAATTTTTTAGCGCCTTTGTATTTTCTGATTACTTCGTTGATTTGCTTTTCTGGGAATGGATATAATTGCTCCATTCTTACGATAGCAACATCATCTCTTTTATCTTCTAGTTTCTTTGTCAAAAGATCGTAGTAAACTTTTCCAGTGCATATCAACAATCTTTTTGCAGATGCCTTTGCAGTTGGATCATCAATCACTTCTTGGAATTTTGTATCACCAACAAAGTCTTCTCTGCTTGAAACAGCCAAAGGATGTCTCAACAATGATTTTGGTGACATGTTTACCAACGGTTTTCTAAAGTCCCAAGTAAGTTGTCTTCTTAATGCATGGAAGATGTTGGCAGGTGTTGTGATGTTGGTTACCACCATGTTGTGCTCTGCACAAAGTTGTAACCATCTTTCAAGTCTTGCACTTGAATGCTCTGGACCCTGGCCTTCTTGACCATGAGGCAACAATAGCACCACTCCATTCATACGCTGCCATTTTGATTCACCGGCGGAGATGAATTGATCCACCATCGATTGAGCTCCATTGTAGAAATCTCCAAACTGTGCTTCCCAAAGTACCAATGAATTAGGTGAAGCCATCGCATATCCATATTCAAATCCCATTACTGCAAACTCTGAAAGCAATGAATTGAAGATTCTGAACTTTCCTTGTTTTTTATCAATGCCATCTAAGATGTTGTGCTGCTCAAAGGTCTTTGCATCGTTGAGTACAACATGTCTGTGTGAGAAAGTTCCCCTTTTCACATCCTGCCCACTCATTCTTACATCTTTGCCTTCTAGTAAGATAGAACCGTAAGCCATTAATTCTCCAAATGCCCAATCTAATTTATCGGAGTCAAGCATTTTGATTTTTGACTTTTGTAGTCTCTTCATCTTAGATAGTGGTGTCATCCCTTCTGGAAATTTCACCAAGTGATCTAGAAGTTTATCCCTTGTTTTTTCATTAATACCCGTAACAGGAGATGAATCAAAATCTGATTCTTCTGTCGGCATTTTCAGTTTCTCCCAATTCTTTTCAGGGTCCTGAAGCAAATATGGAATATCATTTTCTTTTACTGTATTCAATCTATCTTGCAAAACTGCCCAAAATTCTTTTTCTAGTTTTTCGCTTAGTTCTTTTTCTGCATCGCCTCGTTGGACCAATTTCTCTACATAGATCACTCTTGGATCTTTGTGATTCTTGATGTACTCGTACATTTCTGGTTGCGTAAACTTCGGATCATCACCTTCGTTGTGTCCGTGTTTTCTGTAGCAAACCATATCCAAGAATACATCATTGTTGAACTTCTGCCTGTACTCTGTTGCGAGCTCTGCCGCAAAAACTACTGCATCTGGATCATCGCCATTGACATGGAAAACGGGTGCTTGCACCAATGAAGCAACTCCAGTACAATAGGTAGAAGATCTTGCATCATCAAAATCAGTTGTAAATCCAACTTGGTTGTTGATAACAAAGTGGATTGTTCCTCCTGTATAGTATCCGTCCAGTTGACTCATTTGCACTACTTCATATACAACTCCCTGTCCTGCAATGGCTGCATCTCCATGGATTAAGATAGGTAGGATTTTATCGTAATCGCTATCATAAAGCATATCAGCTTTTGCACGAGAATATCCTTCTACAACTGGGTTGACTGCTTCTAAGTGAGATGGGTTGGGAGCCAACTTAAGGTGTACTTCTTTTCCCGATTCTGTTTTTCTTAAGGTTGAAAAGCCAAGATGATATTTTACATCACCATCACCGAAGCTCAAATCATCTGGTGTGATTCCTTCGAATTCATTAAAAATAGATTCGTAGGTCTTGCCCATGATATTGGCAAGCACATTGAGTCTACCTCTGTGTGCCATTCCTATTACTACTTCTTTGACATTGTCTTCTGCACCAAAATTGATGATTGCATCCAAAGCAGCAATTGTTGTTTCTCCACCTTCGAGAGAAAATCTTTTTTGTCCTATGTATTTTGTGTGCAAGAATTTTTCAAAAATTACGGCACCATTGATCTGTCTTAGTATATGTTTCTTTTTCTCAACAGAATGTCCATAGTCATCTGATAGATTTCTCTGTTCGATCTTCTCTCTTAACCAAATTCTTTTT
>CALHKJ010000300.1 GCA_938033975.1 uncultured Saprospiraceae bacterium
TTTCTCTAATCCACTTTTTCCAATGTAGTCGCCACCTACATAGACACCCTCTTGTTTGTTTAAGGTAAGTTGATCTACCTCTCCAAGATAACCTAGTAAGTGGGCTGCATTTTCATGAGGATAGGATCGGATACTTCTGACATTCGTCAAAAATCCAGGGAAGCGATATATATGTTCGTGAAACTTTGCAAAAATTTCCGGCTTGACCTTGGATAAAAAAGTAAAAGGAATGGATTTGTGATACTTTTGACTCTTCCAGTTCTTATTTATATTTTTTTCAAAAGTGGCCTTGTCAATTTCAAGCAAACTGCAGAATAGGGTAGTGTCCATATTCTTGTCTACTTGATTATAAATCACTTCAATGTCATACACAGGTTTATTATAAACCAAGACTTCATTATTTCTATCATAGACCATACCTCTCGAGGCATATATGGTTTGCTGATCCAAGGTGTTTCGCTGCGCAAGCTTTTCGTACTTGTCATCAAACAATTGGATCTGTGCAGCTTTGGCCATCAAGACAAAACAAGCAACGATAAATAGAATAATAATCTGACGGGACCTGCCCATTAAAATATTTTTATGACTTTGGGTTGAATATCAACACGAAAATAAATACGATAAACATAGAAAACAATAGGGTAGTTATCGTACTTAACATTATTTCATAAAAGTAAACAAATGAAAAGACCTCAATGGAGAAGTACACAAAAAGATGTAGCAAGAGAAATAAGGCAGCATAACTTATATACCAAATTATTCCTAGACGGCGTATACTAAATGGTTGATCTGGATCATATCCAATTTCTGGTTCGATAATCCGTAATACAAAATCTCTGATATAGGCAGAAAATACCAATGCCGCTGCATGGACACCAGGAGAATGATAAAAAGCATCAACGGTCATACCCATGATAAAACCAGCAATTAGCAATAAGGGCTTTGGGGTTTTAAATGGTAACAACATTATCCAAAGTGGATAAATAAAAATATGACTGTAAGAAAGAATACCATAATCAAAATTGATTCTTTTGAAGACTAGTACTTGAATACCAACCAACAAAACAAATCGAAACAATATGGAGATCCAATTAAAATTCATCTTCTACCCCCAATTCTATTTCTAATTTTTCTTCCTGTTTGATAGATCTAATGATGTAGCAATGAGTCACAGCCGGAATATCATTAAATAAGTTTACAATTATTTCAAATGAATCTTCATTTGGCAATGGGGCATAATCCTGTACATTACCTATTTCTACTCCATAGGGAAATACTGTCGAGTAACCACTTGTCACAATTGTATCACCTACACTTACTGTGGCATGCTTTGGTAGCCCGATAAGTTTTGCTTGCTTAGGATTCATTTCGTCCCACATTAGCGTACCGTGAAAATCATTATTTTTAATCGCAGCACTGATACGACTTTGACCGTGCAGAATCGTGAGCACCAAACAATAATGCTCGCTTACATTTTTCACAATCCCTACAATGCCATTGCTACTTACAACCCCCATTCCGATTTTGATGGAATCCTGTAAGCCTTTATTTAAGGTAATGTAGTTATTTCTTTTATTGAAAGTTTTGTTTGTTATCCTAGCTGGTAAAAATTTGTATTCGATAAAATTAGAATCAATTGCTTCAAATTCTTGAAACTCATTCTCTTTACTGAATACCCTGTAGTTAATGATGGACTCCAGTAACTTTGCATTTTCTGTGAGTAGACTATCATTGATAGCCTCTAAGGCAAAATAATCACTAGTGTTTTGGACCTTTTGATTGATATTACCAGATAATAAATTGGTAGAATGCTTCCAGATATCTCCTTGACTTTCGTTGAATGTTATGATGATGTAAAAACAAATTACTTCTAGTAAAATGAAAAGTATGGTACCACCAAATTTAGCAAGAAGAAAAAGTAAATTCCGCATTGTTTAACACATATCAGAGAACCTGACGTTCAATCAAAAATGAATATTTATCTGTATTTTTTAAAGCCAAACTTGTTCCGCGCACAACTGCTTTGAGTGGGTCTTCCGCAACATTTACATTTAGTTTGGTTTTTCTCGAAAGTCTAACGTCCAATCCTCTAAGTAATGCTCCTCCTCCTGTGAGCCAGATTCCATTTCTATAAATGTCACTCGCCAATTCCGGTGGAGTATCTTCCAAAGCCTTTAGAACAGCATCCTCAATTTTTGAAATTGATTTGTCTAATGCCTCTGCTACTTCAAAATGATTGGTGAAAACCTGCTTTGGAATTCCAGTCAATAAATCTCGACCGTTGATAGCCAGCTTTGAAGGTGCATTTTCTAATTCTTCAATTGCAGATCCAACATTGATTTTTATATTTTCAGCAGTTCTTTCTCCAATAAGCAAATTGTGCTTCCTCCTCATATAGTCAATCACATCATTGGTAAATTCATCACCCGCTGTTCTTATTGATTGATCCGTTACAATCCCTGACAATGCAATCACCGCAATCTCAGTTGTTCCTCCTCCGATATCAATGATCATAGTTCCCTCTGGTGCTTCGACATCTATACCAATACCCAAAGCTGCCGCCATAGGTTCGTGTATCAAATAGGTTTCTTTTGAATCAATATGGTCTGCACTATCAAATACGGCTCTTTTTTCCACCTCCGTAATTCCAGAAGGGATACATATCACCATTTTTAAATGCGTAAAGAATTTTTTCTTTTCAGTGATCATATTAATCAAACCCTGAATAAGCGCTTCTGCGGCTTGGAAATCGGCAATTACTCCGTCTTTAAGAGGCCTAACAGTTTTGATGTTTTCATGCGTTTTTTCATGCATCATCATCGCTTTCATCCCTACAGCAATTGTCTCACTTGTCTTTCTGTTGATAGCGACAATAGAAGGTTCATCTATAACTACAACACCATCTTGAATAATCAGGGTGTTTGCAGTACCGAGATCTACCGCCAACTCTTGTTGAAAAAACTGAAATAATCTCATATTGAGAGGTCTATTTGTTATGATCAATAGGAAATATCTAATGCAAATACTATTCCTAAGTCAATCTTAAACTTAAAATTAGATATACCAATGTTAATTAAGGAAGTGCTCGGCAAATGGGATTTTGTCTCTTATTGCTTTATAATCAACGTTGTAGCTGGTGAAATCGTCCTTACAAACTTATTATTTGATTATAATAGACAAATGAGGCTCGGTAAAACCTCCTGTCAACAATAACTCAAAAATAGTCAAAATAAGCCTGATTTTAATCGTTTTCCTCGCTATTTTTCACGCATTTATTGAAAATTCGATTAATTGCTCAAACTGCCTGAAATTCATAGAATTTTGCCTTATGGTCCGACTATCACTTGGGTCATTTTATCCATATCTAGGTACTTTTTTGCCACCGCCATAAGTTGCTCAGGAGTAGCTTTGGATATTCTATCATTGAAGTCTCTAAATTGGTCAAAATCCAACTCATATGACAAGTAGTTTTTTAATAATTGTGAGGATCTAAATGGTCCATCCAAGCCTGCCAATATCTTTCCGTTGATATAGTTTTTAACCATAGTCAACTCATCATCAGAAACCAGAGTCGTCTTTAGGTCTTCGATTTCATTCCTGATTTCTTTGAGACTCAAAGAAAGTTTATTCCTATCTACATCTGCAGAAATATAAAAATAGTTACTTGATTTTAATCGATCAATTGAAGCATAGATGTTATAGCAAAGTCCTTTTTCCTCTCGTAGATTTTTCATCAATCTCGAACCAAAGTATCCTCCTAAAATCTGAACCAGTAAATAGAAAACAGAATAGTCAGGATTTAGCCGATGGATGGTGACCGCCCCAATTTTGACAGCTGCTTGCATCTTATTTGAAGTGGAGATTTTTTGTATTGTTACTTGATCAAAATCCTCCATAGGAAAGACCTCGGTTTTTTCATATGCTAGCTTCGCTTGACGTATTGTGCTAATGTGTTTAATCACCTCATCCTTTAGACTCGCAGGGATTTGACCACTTAAGATTGCATAACCTCGACCTGCACCCCAATAATTTTCAAAGTGTTTTATCTGGTCTTCTCTTGTGATCTTTGCATAATCTTCCGGTATTGTATTGTAACCATATATATGCTCACTTCCGTAAATGTGTGCAGTTAACTCACGATATCCAATCACGTCATTCTTGGACAATTCCCTCTTTAGCTTATCAGCAAATATTTTCTTTTTATTTTCAATTTCATCTTCTGGAAATGATGCCTCATTTATGATTTTCACAAAATTTGGCAATAACTCTGTACTGTGTTTGTTGAGACTAGTGAGGCTAACACCAGAGCTATCTAAATCACTATAACTTCCAATGATGGCTCCATAAAAATCCCAATATTCTGATAGCTCCTCAGAATTCATTCCTTTGATGCCCTCTCTGATGATTGATGCGCACATTCTAGCTACACCAGACTTGCTTTCATAACGCCTACCTCCATGAAATACAAGATCAAGCTTGAAAATATTTTGAGTACCAGCATTGAGGATGTACAACTCCATCCCGTTACTAAGTCTGATTTGTTCGAACTCAGGAAAGGTAGATATCGTAATTTCTTTTACTTGTGGCCCTTTTATTCGGTCTATCACCTATTCAAAATTTTACACGAAATTACATTTAATTGACCAAACCTTGCTTTTGCAAAAATGCTTTTCTTAGCTAAGTAAAATCATTTACAGAAGTGAAAAAAGGCCTATATGACGAATTATCCAATAAATTAGCTCAATTCTCATCCAATGTATCCAGCTAAACTGCTTTAAATCAAAGGCAGTTATCCAAGTATTGAGAAATCAAGCAAGATACTTGCTAGAAGCTAATGTCTACTAGACTTTTATATATAGTGAATATTCAATTATTAGGAGTTTTTTTAAGATATTGCGATGAATTAATAAGGTCAAAATGAAGTTTGAAGTATCTGCTACAGATTTATTAAAAAAATTACAAGTTGTCCACGGGGCCGTGAGTTCTAATCCCGTTTTGCCAATACTTGAAGATTTCTTATTTGAAATCAAAAAGAATACGCTTACCATCCGGTCAACGAATCTTGAGACAACCATTATTTCTAAACTTTCCGTTGTTGCAGATTCAAATTTTTCAGTTGCCATTCCAGCAACGATTTTATTAAATACAATCAAAAGTCTACCAGAACATCCGATCACCATCTCAGTCGATGAGGAATCGTTTGGTGTGACCATCAAATCACAATTTGGAGAGTACAAATTGTCTGGAGACAAACCTGAAGATTTTCCAAAATTACCCGAAAGAGATAATATCAATGAATTGACCATCAATTCTGGTAGCTTGGCAAATGCCTTGACACATACACTCTTTGCAACAAGTAATGACGAACTAAGGATTGCAATGACTGGTGTGCTTTTTCAGATAGACTATAACAAGGTTATTTTTGTGGCAACTGATGCTCACAAATTGGTGAAGTATACTATCGGCAATGTTACCTCTGAAGATAGCAATTCGATAATCGTTCCTAAAAAAGGATTGACACTTTTGAAAAATGCACTTCCAAATGATGAAGAGGTAACAGTGTCCTACAATCAGAAAAATATATTTATAGACTTTAAGGACACAAGTTACATCCTTAGATTGATCGACTCTAAATATCCAGATTACAACGCAGTAATTCCAGTTGATAACAACAATATTTTATCTATCAGTAGATCTGACTTTCTCTCATCACTGAGAAGAATTGCAATCTATGCCAATAAGACCACCAATCAAGTGGTTCTAAATCTTGGAGATAACAGCCTTAATATTTCTGCTAAGGATCTCGATTTCTCAAATGAAGCAAACGAAGATATTGGTTGCGACTATGGAGGAGAAACAATGCAAATTGGTTTTAATGCAAAATTCCTAATCGAAATGTTGGGAGTACTCAAGCCAGAAGAGATTAAAATCGAAATGTCTAATCCTACACGTGCTGGTATTATCGTTCCTACCGAACAGTTGGAAAATGAAAATCTATTAATGCTCATCATGCCTGTGATGAGAAGCCACTAAATCATCATTGTGAAGATTGGTTTATTTTTTGGTTCATTTAACCCAGTTCATGTTGGGCATATGATTATTGCCAATTACATGATAAACCATACCGACTTGGATGAATTGTGGATGGTAGTATCCCCTCAAAATCCATTTAAAAGTAAAAAGTCACTTGCGAAAGATAGCGATAGAATTCATCTGGTAGATCTTGCAATTGGAGACCACCTAAAAATTCGTTCTTCTAACATAGAATTTAATTTACCACAACCGTCTTATACAGTTGATACCTTGGCCTTCATAAAAGAAAAACATCCCAATAAGAAGTTTGTATTGATTATGGGAGGTGATAATTTGTTGTCTTTACCTAAGTGGAAAAACTACGAGCACATCTTGGAACATCATCAAATCTATGTTTACAAAAGACCAGAATATGAGCTCGGAGAACTTCAGAATCATGAAAGTGTAAAAATATTTGAAGCACCATTAATGCATATTTCTGCAAGCTATATAAGAAAAGAAATCAAGGAAGGCAAAAGTATAAGATATCTTGTTCCCGACGCTGTATTCGATTATTTGGAAAAATCCACCTTATACAAATAAAAAGCCTCCATCTTCGTTATTTATTGAAACCGACATACTAACAATGCGCAGCTTCGTAATATCTATTTTCCTCTGTTTCTTATTCCTTTCAGGAACTGCTCAATCTGAGTTGTTAATAGGAGAATGGAAATCTTTGTTGCCGATCAATACAGGCAAACACATAGCCTACGGAAATGGAAAAATATTTTACGGTTCAGATTCTGGCATCTATGTATTGGATGAAGATGATATCGAAAATCCACAATTTTTTACAACCATCGATGGACTAAGTGGAATCAACGTAGATAAATTAGCATTTGATGACACTCGAGGTGAATTGATCATCGCATACGATAATAGTATTATAGATATTTTTTCTCCCAGTGATATTTTTACAATTAGAGATATATTTTCCAATACTTCAATTTTAGGAAGTAAACAAATCAATGAAATCTTTATTACTGAAGATGGCAGTTTTGCATACTTCGCAACTGGTTTTGGAATCCTGCAATACGATCTTGAAAGAAGAGAATTTGGTTTCAACACTTTTACTTCCGAACGAGTAAATGCCATAAGTCTGATGGGATCAAATCTTATTTTTGCTTCAACAGAGGCTGGCTGTTATAAGTTTGATTTAAGCTCGACTGGCAACGAAAACTTTTTCGGGGATTGGGAATTAATTGACACGGATAGTGGGATTGGAGAATTGTATAATTCAAATCTGGTTGAGGTGATAGGAGAGTCTGTCTTTGTCTCAGCAGATGATCAACTGTATGTCTCGACTGATGGCGGAAATAACTTTGAATCAATCTATACTTTCGATGATAGTGAATTTACTGCCCAGGATATAGTCGCTTATGCAAATGGGACCATGTTGGTTTTAAGGCAAGGTTCTGGTCAAAGTCAATTTGTATTTTTTGACGAAAACAATGAGCAAAATTTTATTGATGAATTTTGTGGTGATGTTGTGAACAATGTAATCGTGGATGGCCAAAACCGAATTTGGATGGGAGATGAATTCCAAACGCTTAAATATAAAACGGGTATAAATTTATCTTGCGAAAGACTTGACTTTAATACTCCTTATGGATTTTCAGCAAGCGAATTGGTAATAAAGGATAACTCTCTTTTTGTTGCAACAGGAGGAGTCAATGACAACTTCAATTTTGTTGCCAATAAAGATGGATTTTATGAATACACAAATAACGAGTGGGTGGTCAAAAATTTTAAAACAGATGACAAAATCCTTCCGACCGTTACGAGTTTCTTTGCAATGGCTGTGCACCCATCAGAAAAATTAGCTTACGCTGGTACCTATTGGGCGGGTATATACGAATATGACTATGAAGCCAATGAGATCACCCAAATCTTCGATAAGGATAACACACCAGAAAGTGGATTGAATGAAGTGATTGGTGATGTAGAAAGAACAAGAATAGCAAGTATGGTATTTGACGATGATGATAATCTTTGGATTGCCAATTTTGGTGCAGAAAATCCATTGGTAGTATATACGCCAAATGGAAATTGGTTCAACTTTAATCTTGGTTCTAACACAGCTATCTCTGATTTGGTCATCGATGATTTTGGCTATATATGGATGGTGGTAAACGGTAATGGTGGAGGTGTATTAATCTACGATACAGGAGAAATAATTGAGGATCCAAATGATGGTGATTCATATAGATTTATTCGAAACACAGAACTGCCTTCTGGTTCTGCCAAAACCTTGGCACTAGATGTTACTGGTGATGTCTGGGTAGGAACTACAGAAGGGGCAATGGTTTTTGAATGTGGACCTGCTGTCTTAGATTCCGAAACATGTAATGCAAATCATCCCAAATTTGTACAAGAAGGAATTCCAGCCTTTTTGCTGGAAACAGAATTGGTGCAAACCATCATGATTGATGGAGCAAACAGAAAATGGTTTGGTACACGAAATGGAATCTTCGTTGTAAATGCAAATACAGACGAACAAATAGCACACTTCACAACTGAAAACTCTCCTTTATTTGACAATGATGTTCTTGATATCGCTTACAACGAAGACAATGGAGAAGTATACATAGCTACAGCAAAAGGAATCATGATTTATAGATCCGATGCGACAGCAGCACCTACAAGACACAGAGCAGATGAGATATATGCTTATCCCAATCCAGTTACCGCAGATTATACTGGCCCAATTGCAATCAAGGGACTGGCGAGAGATGCCAATGTAAAAATCACCGACCTAAACGGTAAGTTGGTTTTTGAAACCACAGCTCTTGGAGGTCAAGCCATTTGGGATGGAACCCATTACGATAGATCCTCTAAAGTAGGAGCTGGTGTATATTTGGTATTTTCCTCTACAACAGATGTCTTTGACGAACCAAACACCTTTGTTACCAAAATATTGGTTGTAAGATAATCTTGTACTTTTGCGATACTCTAATGAATTTTCATTAGATCTGAGAGTTGCTTAACTACAAGATGTCAAAAGAAAAAAACCACCAAGAAAAGATAGAACTGCATCCACGAAACAAAAATCGGGATCGTTATAATCTACATGAGATGGTACTTGCTCTTCCTGCCTTGAAGAGTTTTATAACGAAGAATAAAAAAGGAGAAGATTCCATTAATTTTTCTGCTGCACGCGCTGTTAAGATGCTCAACAAGGCAATCTTGAATTACTACTATAGAATAAAATTTTGGGAATTTCCCGACGATAATCTTTGTCCTCCTATTCCAGGACGCGCAGACTATATTCATTATGTTGCAGACCTATTAGCTGAGTCAAATAAAAACAAAATTCCAACTGGCAGTCAAGTTGTTTGTTTAGATATAGGTACAGGAGCAAGTTGTATTTATCCCATAATAGGAGTAGCAGAGTATCAATGGAATTTTATTGCAAGCGATGTAAATCCAGAATCATTAAGCTCAGCAGAAAAAATTGAAAGCTCAAATCCAATTTTGAAAGGAAAGATCGATTTCCGCATCCAGAAAAACCCAAAACTTATTTTTGAAAACATAATTAGAAATGGTGAGCGGATAGATGTATCGATTTGCAACCCACCTTTTCACGCTTCGTTGGCTGAAGCCAGAAAAGGTACTGAGAGAAAATTAAAAAATCTAAAGCTTAATAAGCAGCATAAAATTGATAGAAATTTTTCTGGAGCGAGAAATGAACTTGTTTACCCAGGTGGAGAGTACCAGTTCATAGCCAACATGATTTCTGAAAGCGAAAAATTTGCGAAAAGCTGCCAATGGTTTACTTCCTTGGTGTCAAAAGCTACAAATGAAAAGAGACTAAAAAAACTTTTAGAAAAAACTGCTGCCACCGAAGTAAGAACCATTCAAACAAAAACAGGAAACAAAACCGGAAGAATTTTAGCTTGGACTTTTTTGGGAGCCGAGAATCGGGAGCCGAGAGCCGAGATCTAATAAGGTGAATACAGGAATCAAATTTTCATTTTCATTTTAATTTGGGAGGTTTCAACCGACCATCTCAATAGCCTTAAGATACACCTCCTCATACTGAGGCACAATCAAGGCCTTACTAAAGGTGTTCGCTTTTTTAATGGCGTTTTGTCTAAATGTTTCAAGCTTATTTGGATCCCCTAAGATCTCAATAGCATATTTAGCCATTTCTTTTACATTTCCAACATCAGACAAGTAGCCAGTTTCACCATGTACATTTACCTCTGGAATTCCTCCTACATTACTAGAAATAACTGGTACCTGAGTAGCCAATGCTTCCAGAGCGGCAAGACCAAAACTTTCATGAGAAGATGGAAGAATAAAAAGATCACTTATTGATAGTAGACGCTCAACAGCATCTTGCTTTCCGAGAAAAATTATCTCATCACAAAGACCTATGGTTCGACAAAGTTGCTCAAGAGAAGAGCGCTCTGGTCCATCGCCAATCAGCAATAA
>CALHKJ010000301.1 GCA_938033975.1 uncultured Saprospiraceae bacterium
CCATCCTCATGATGGAGATATTCATGAAATAATAGAACAAAATATTATTGATCCATATAGCATTACAGATGTCTTACTTACTCATTTGCATTTTGATCATTGTGGTGGAGCCCTTTATTATGATCAAGATCAAAATATAAAAGCAACCTTTCCTAATGCTACTTATTGGTCAAATGAAGACCACTTCAATTGGGCTTACAATCCCAATCCAAGAGAAAAAGCATCCTTCTTAAAAGAGAACTTTGTCCCGCTGAGAGACTTAGACATCTTACAATTTATCCCAACAGAACAAGGATTTGAATGGCTACCTGGCATTAAAATCAGATATTATTATGGTCACACTGAAGCTATGATGGTGCCTGAGATTAGTATGGCGGATGGAACAAAGGTCTATTTCCCTGCCGATTTACTCCCATCCACTCATCATGTTAGGCTTCCATACGTTATGAGCTACGATATAAGGCCTTTGATTTCAATGCCAGAAAGGAAGGAGTTTTATGATCTGGTACTTTCCAATGAGCGGAGTATATTAGTATTTGAACATGATCCTGATTACAAAATAGGAGAACTAATTCTCAATGATAGAGGGAGGTATGCTATCAATACTGATGTCGCATTGGATTCATTAACGATTAATTAATATTTTGGAATATACTTTCTTCCAATTTTTGCGTTAATATTATAGTTGTCAGATATTTAACAATATTATAGATGACTTAAAGAAGAAATTCCGTCTTAAAAGCGGAAGTAGTTTTTTCATATTGGTTTGAGGAGAAGCTTACCCATCAGGGTAGCTTCTTTTTTTTGCCCCTATTTATGACCACAGAGGACTCGGGTATACTCCTCTTTCCACCAAGTCATTGATTCTTTTGACCACGAAGGGCTTATCTTCTTGGTAAGTTACTCCGAACCATTCTGCATCAGAACTAAGAACCTTGACCTTCTTATAGCCAGTATTGATCATTTTATCCAAAACCATCGGGATGAAAAACTCAGATTTAGGTATATCTATCGACTGATCTAGAAAATGCTTGAAATATTCCTCTGTTTTGTCAAAAAAATCAGCTTTAAAGCCAAACATATTCATTGATACCAAAGTATTAGGCTCTAAAAATGTCTCAATATCATCATCATTTGTAAAAACACCGGTCCCCTCTGAGTCATGTTTGCTAATCTTTAAAGTCTCTACGATTTTATCCAGATATCCATTACTTTGAATACATACACCTCGATTCACATCTCCATGATCCGACAAGGTATTCTTTAACTGGTATCCAACGATGGAATAATTGGAATCAGATTCATCTTCAAAAAAGTCTATCAAAGTAGAATATGAATTCTGTCCGTAGTAATCATCTGCATTGATTACTGCAAATGGTCCATCAATGACATCCTTAGCCACTAGAACAGCGTGGGCGGTTCCCCAAGGCTTCTGCCTTGCTTCCGGAAGTTCGTAGCCTTCAGGCAAGTCTGAAAGGTTTTGTGAAACAAACTCTACTTCTATTTTACCTTCCAATTTGGGCCTAAATACTGTTTCAAAATCCTCTCTAAAGCTTTCTCTAATAATAAATACCACCTTTTTAAATCCAGCTTGGATGGCATCATACAATGAATAATCGATAATAGTCTCACCATTTGGACCAAATCCATCTAATTGTTTCAATCCACCATATCGGCTACCCATGCCGGCAGCTAAAACCAACAAACTTGAATTTTTATTTGACATATAATATTTTATTTAATACGTTAATTGTTTTTACTTCTTTTTCAACTTTTCCTGTCTCTTTGTGTTTTAAAAATTAGGGTAATTAGAGAAGCATTTTTAATTTTGCACCGTTATTAGAAAGAGACAAATATACGACCAAACATATAATCATTTGGTATAATGTTTGAATAACGATGGGTATATCATCCTAAAAATGGCAATTTTGTGACAGTAAAGATATGAGACTCAAGAATGACTAAGTTTAATACAGTTTATATAGCCTTCATAGGTTTGTTAGCAGGAACAATTTTCTTCTCATGCACTGATACAGTTATAGAAGGAACCAATGAATTGGATTTTGAATTAAAGAATGCTATTCGTGCTTCTGCAGAATTCGCTACTGGTTCTCCTGACTTAGATTTTTATATTCTACCGGATGAAAACGATTTAGCCAGTATCCCACAAGACTTAGATGGAAATCCTCTATCTGAAGTGAAAGTTCAACTTGGTAAATTTTTGTTTTATGAAACAGGTGTTGCTGTTGATGCAATAAATCCATCAGGCATAGGCACTTACTCATGTGCATCTTGTCATATCCCAAGTGCAGGATTTAGACCAGGTACCTTCCAAGGAATTGCAGATGGAGGTGTAGGTTATGGGATCAACGGTGAGAATCGATTAAAAGATTTAAATTATAACGAAGATGATATGGATACCCAAGATGCTAGAGCATTGTCTTTGTTAAATGTAGCATATGTAAAAAATACATTCTGGAACGGCCAATTTGGTGCTAACGATGCCAACGTTGGAACAGAAGATTTGTGGAGTGAGGAACTTGGTAACCATGTAAACGCTGAAGATCTTCATGCACTTGAAGCACAAAACATTGAAGGTGTGCACGCACACAGAATGAACATCAATAAAGAAATGGCAGATGAATTTGGTTACACTGCCCTATTCGATGAAGCATTTCCAGAGTATCCAGAATCAGAAAGATATAATCAAAGAACAATGTCTCTTGCAATTTCTGCATACATCAGAACATTGCTTTCAAATAAAGCGCCTTTCCAAGATTGGTTAAAAGGTGATTACAGTGCCATGAGTTATGAAGAAAAACAAGGAGCACTTCTATTTTTTGGAAAAGCAAATTGTTCAACATGTCACTACAATCAAAACTTGGGATCAAATGAGTTTCACGCTTTAGGTGTAAATGATATGCACATGATTCCATCTTTTAGTACTGATGTAAATGATTTCAGAAATTTAGGAAGAGGTGGCTTTACAAAAAGAGAAGAAGATAACTACAGATTTAAAGTACCACAAGTGTATAATATGAAAGATACCCCATTCTACTTTCATGGTTCTAGTGTCAGAAGCATTGAAGAGTTGGTAGAATACTTTAATGATGGAGTTAAAGAAAATCCAAACGTGCCAGACGAAAACATGTCTAGTAAGTTTGAACCACTTAACCTTACCGTTGCTGAAAAGCAAAACTTGGTTAAGTTCCTAGAATTTAGTTTAAGAGATCCGGATTTAGAAAGATACCAGCCTTCTGAACTTGGCTCAGGACAATGTTTCCCAAATGCAGATATTCAATCCCAAGTTGATTTGGGTTGTTTCTAAAATAAAATTACCAACTTACTAAAAGCTACATTGATTGTCGATGTAGCTTTTTCTTTTGGTACCCAACTGAAAAAAGTTATTGCTTGACTTCTGGACTTAAGAACCATGCATTCACATCAAATTCCCTTGAGATATCTCTCACAAAGCTTTTATAGCTTCCGCTAATGTCTTCACAGTTCATATTCAAACCTACCCTAGTATAGGCACCATGTGTTTCTTTATAAAGAGAGTATCCTTTGCTTTCGATTTTGGCTGTAGCACTTCTTACGTTTTTAGAATTCTGGTACGACCCGATGATAACAATACATTTTTCTTTGTTGAAATCTGTAGCGGCATTAGTGTGTGGAGAACTTGATTCTACTTTATTTCCTGCCTCTCCTTGTTCTGTTTTACCTTCATCTTCCGAGCTCATTTCTTCACCAGTATTACCATCCATTTCAGCATCTACTTTGTCCAGTGTATCGGATACTGATTCTTCTTTGGCCTGGTTTGTCTTATAAGCAGACTGATCTTCTTTACCACACATTTTAAAAAGCAGAGTGCTCAAAATTATCAAACCAAGAATTCCTAACACCCATTTTAACCATGCGAAACCTGATTCTTCTGGTTCAGCGTAACTTAGCGATCGTTCTGGCTTGATATCCTTTCTGATACTTGTAGCTGCAGATTTTGTATCAGCAACTTTGACGCTTGCTGCACTTTCCTTTGTTGGAACTTTTTGTGTTTCAGGTAATGTAACTTCAGGCAAGTATTTATTCAACTTGTCAATCGTTGCTTGGTTCTGTAAAAAGTTGATTTGTCCTACACCTGATCGATTAATGGTTCCGAGATAAGCAATCTCTACTTCTCCTTTGTCAACCAATCCTTTCGATACATCTGAGGTGAATTGATTTACAAATTCATCTGCTTTGTTCTTGTCAATATCTCCTCCTTCTTTGTTGCTGATTCTGTCTCGCAACTTAGTATCACTTGAATCGTGCGATTCACTAAAAACTATTTCTTGTGTTGGCGCTTTGAGGGTTTTCCGTCCTTCTCCAAATTCAGAGGACTTTTTTACCAATTCAAATTTACCTAAGCCGGGAACATCAACCTTTCCTTGCTCCAATAGTATTTCAAGTAGATATTTTGCAAAGTTTATTTTCATGACTCCTTTTTGTACATATAGCAAATATACATAATGTATTCTTCAATTAGCCCAGCGTGATTTGCTTTTAATAAATAGATGATTAAGCCTAAATGATTGAATTTTAAAAGAAAGCGGATGAAAAACTAAGCCTTTAAGACTTGATTGCGCTTTTAAGCTTAATAATTGATGACCTTGAAAGTTGTTCTCCGATTAACCTGATGTTCTTCTTCAGTACAATCATCACAATTGCTGCACACAATAGATAAGTTTGATTCCCCGTATCCTTTTGCCAGCAATCGATTTGCAGCGATCCCTTGGGATCTTATATATTCCACAGCAGAACTTGCTCTCTTTTGAGATAAGTCTTTATTGTAATCAATCTCACCCCTACAATCGGTATGAGAAGCCAATTCAATACTGATAGCTGGATTTAATTTTAATAATAGTATCAGACTATCCAAAGATGGTTTAGCATCATCACGGATGTCCCACTTCTCATAATCATAAAATATATTCTCAACTACGATTTCTTTGTTCAGTTCGATTGGATCCAATGCAATCCTAAAATTAAATGTCTTTGTTCCTCCAACATTTACATCTGG
>CALHKJ010000302.1 GCA_938033975.1 uncultured Saprospiraceae bacterium
GTTTTCGTCTTTCATCTTTCGTCTTTCATCTTTCATCTTTAGTCCCCAAATTAGTAACATCCAATAGGAGAACCAGGCGGCAAAGCCGGCAACTCAGGAAGTTTGAAACTACCAGGATCCTCTCTAAATTTGGTTGCAATATCTTGTAAGTATATCACATGTGCTTTTTGCTTAACACTCCCTAAGACCATCATTGATCTGTCCAATTGATTCAATTGATAGTAAGCTGCTGCTGCAACATTTTTTCCAGCTTTTGGATTATTGGTTAATTTCAAAAGGTGGATATAAACTAATTTTTCTAACATTAAACGATAGTCCTCATCCACATTTGTTTGAGAAGAAATATGATTAACTATTTTAGAAAGATAAGCGCCTAAGGTCCAAGTATCTTTTTCTTGCATTTCAATGCGGGCTAGACGTTGGGGATCTAATAAAAATTCTAAGGTATTATTAGCTGCTGCTTCGGCTGCTGCTAGGGGATCAAATAAAGCACCGGTGTTCCCAGAGAATGTTTCTCGACCTCTTGGATATCCAAAAGCTGGAGGAGGAATTAAATCCAATACATCCTCCGGTATCTTGAGAAAGTCTATATCCAAGGTAGCTAGTAATGCATCCATGGCATTTCTCTGCTCATCCAAATCGACCGGTGTAATTGTATTGATTTTTTTACCGGTATTGATAGAATAAGAAAAGTTGGCACCACCAATCATTTTTGATGTGGCATCCACTTGATATCTGTGCATTAAATAGACGGGAACCAATACCTTCTCCAATTCAGAATAAGGACTACCTAGTTTGATAGATTTAGAACCAAGATTACCTAAGGACTTTTTACGCAAATCCATCAAACGATAAAGTTCATCATAAGGCTTCTTGCCATTATCCCAAAGGTGAGCATATGGATGAAGGCCTCCCTTTGGTCTTGCATCTTGATCGGTAATAAACATCAAGCCCTCTTGTTGATTTTTCAAAATTAAAGCAGCTAGATGTTCTTCTTCTGATTTTCCATCCGCAGGTGTAGAGTATCCATAAGTAATACTTCTCTTATCCCATTCTCCTATCCCAACATCATAAGACCTACCAAAATTCAACTCACCGTTATCTTCTACGCTGATGAGTGGATGTGGATAATCCATTACAGATGCACGCTCATTATACGATGAGGCAAAATTATGAGCTAGTCCAATGGTGTGCCCTACCTCATGAGCAGACAACTGTCTTAATCTCGACAAGGCCATCTCCAAGATCCTTGGATCATCTTTTCCTTCTTCAAAATTTGATACGATTCCTTGAGCAATTAAGTAATCCTGCCTAACCCTTAGTGAACCCAAAGAAACATGTCCTTTGATGATTTCTCCAGTTCTTGGATCTGCAATAGATGCGCCGTATGACCAACCTCTTGTTGATCGATGAACCCATTGTATCATATTATATCTAGCATCTAGTGGGTGTGCGCCTTTCGGCAAATCTTTCACCTGAAAAGCATTGATAAAACCAGCAGCTTCATAAGCTTGGTTCCACCATGACGCTCCATCTATCAATGCTGAACGGATTGGTTCTGGGCATCCTGGGTCGATGTAGTATACTATTGGCTCTACTGCCTCACTAGGAGCAGTGCCTGGTGTCTTTTTTTCAAGACGATGCCTTGTTATCCACCTTTGCATCATATCCTCTCCTATTGGATTAGCATAATCATAAAAGCCTACAAAGTTGAAACCCGATTCTGGGTGAAATTTTCTTGGCACATATTTATCATCCGGAAGTTCAATAAATGAATGATGCATTCGGACACTTACTAAATCAGCAGTAGGTGTAACACTTCTTATCTCACTTCCTTTGGCTTCTCCTGCAAAGGTTATAATCGCTTCGAATTCTGTATTCTTTGGAAAGGAAAAAAGTCCTTCTGGATAAATAACCGATTTTGATTTATCCAATTTATATGTTCCTTGCTTTTTGGAAGCTAGTGTTTTAGTAACGCCATGGGCATCTCTGATCAGAAACTTTTCTATATCTACCTTCAGTGTCGACCCAACTTTTTCTTTGATATCAAATCCCCATATAACCGATTTGGCAAATGCTTCATCTATGGATGTTCTTTCCGCTTCGTTGTCACTTAGTGCTCTATACTTAGTATTGGATTGCACCAATAGCAACTTCTTACCTGAACGATAAAAATAAACTACCTTTTCTCCACTCAACTGACCTCTATCCAAACCAATGTCATTAGATCCTACGCCTGCTGCCAAACTAGAAATATAAAGAAATTCCTCCCCTATCTTATTTTCTGGAATTTCTAAAATGAGAGTACCCGCATCATCACTCCAAGTAAAATCAAAGAAGCCTGTTTGCTTCTGAGCCTGGAGACTCAACACTAGTAATAAAATTGAGACAGAGGTAAGTAAATATTTTTTGAACATCGTTTAGTAAAATTGATTTGTCCGAAGATAATGAAAATTATAGGCAAACAAAGCTGCCATAAAGCAGTGAAATTAAATTTAGACAAGTCGCCTACAATTCATAGGATTTATCAATAAATCTCAACGGAGACAAGCACCTGAATTCTTTGTCAATAAAAGTAAGTAGCTAGAAATCCAGGAGACTCATACTTATATATTTCAAACCAAACTTAAAATCATGAAAAAGCTTCAACACATTTTAGCGCTCTCCCTATTATTTTGTTTTACGCTTGTTTCGGCCCAAGTTGAAACATCATCACCTACAAATATTTCAATCAAAGGAAAAATAACAGATCAAGTAACAGGCGAAGCAATTTTATTTGGATCCGTTGCTTTGTACAAAGACAACATTTTACTTAAAGGCATGGAGTCAGACCTAGATGGGAACTACCATTTTTACCTTGAAGAATTTGGAAATTACCAAATTGAAGTTTCCTATGTAGGTTATCAAACGCAAAGAATAGATGAAATTGAAGTAACTGCTGAAAAAGTCTACATAGTGGATGTGGCAATTACAGAAGGCGTTCAGTTGCAAACCTGCGTCATTGTAGATTTTAAAGAGCCTTTGGTCGACTATAGCAATACTAGCTCAAATCATACCGTCACAGCTGAACAAATTAAAAATCTTCCAACAAAAAATATCAATGCAATTCAGGCAGCAACAGCTGGGCTTTCAAGAATAAAACAAAGAAGAAAGAATAATACTTGTGACCCAGCACTCAACACAGAAGAATACAGCCACATTGAAGAAAATAAGTTTATAAATCCCTTAGATGAAGCCTTATCAACTTTTTCAATCGATGTAGACAGAGCTTCCTATAGTAATGTGAGACGTTTTATCAACCAAGGTAATATGCCACCAGCTGACGCAGTTAGAATTGAAGAAATGATCAACTACTTTCCCTATGAGTACGAAATACCAAGTACGGAACTGCCATTTAAAATAAACCATCAATTAACCGAATGTCCATGGAATCCTGAAAATCAGATATTACATATTGGTATACAAGGAGTAAAAATCGAAAAGGAAGAATTACCACCTACCAACTTAGTTTTCTTGGTGGACGTATCTGGCTCAATGTCTTGGGACAACAAATTGGCACTAGTAAAAAAGTCTCTTAATCTTCTAGTCGATAACATGCGAGAAGAGGATAAAATTGCCTTGGTTGTTTATGCTGGTTCTGCAGGATTGGTTCTCAACTCCACTCCAGGCAATGAAAAACTCATCATCAAAGAAGCCATTAATAATTTAAGCGCTGGAGGTTCTACTGCTGGAGGAGCAGGAATTCAACTTGCTTACAAAATTGCGAAAGAAAACTTTATAATAGAAGGAAACAATAGAGTTATCCTTGCTACGGATGGGGATTTCAACATTGGTATAAGTGATGAAGGTTCATTAGTAAAAATGATTGAGAAAAAGCGCGAAGAGGATATTTTCTTATCTGTTCTTGGCTATGGAATGGGCAATTACAAGGATAGTAAAATGCAAATATTGGCAGATACAGGAAATGGCAACCATGCTTATATTGACAATCTTCAAGAAGCGAAAAAAACTCTGATTGATGAATTTGGAGGCACATTGTTTACAATTGCAAAAGATGTCAAAATACAAATAGAATTCAATCCTGAATTTGTAGAATCGTATAAGTTAATCGGTTATGAAAATCGATTATTGAATAAAGAAGAATTTTATGATGACACAAAAGATGCGGGAGAACTTGGAGCTGGACACACAGTCACTGCGTTCTATGAAATCGTACCTGCAAGCTCCAAAAAGATGGCAACAAAAGATGTCGATAATTTGATTTACCAAAAGCATGAAACCATACAAAATAAAGATGACTTGGCTACCATCAAATTACGATACAAAAAACCAACTGGCAAAAGAAGTAAATTAATCCTTGAAACCATCTCACCAAAAATTGAAGAGCAAGTCTCTTCTGATGTGCACTTTGCACTTTGTGTCGCAGAATTCGGGATGCTTTTAAGAAACTTAACAGCTGTTGAAGATAGAACCTTCGAAGGTCTTTTGCTAAGAACTAGAAATCATCTTGGTAGTGATGAATATGGATATAGGGATGAGTTTGCTGGGTTGATTGAGAAAGTGATTGATTTATCTCAGAAGATTTGAGAGGACAGACGAAAGACGAAAGACAAAAGATATAAGACGGAAGACTTTTTTTAGCAGCCGAGAATCGAGATATTTTTGGTTAATAAAAAGACTTGTCTAAAAATTGATAGTAAGAACTCCCTTTAATGAGAAAGGAGTTCCTGGTATAAAGTGGATTTCTTCTACCGGCTCAATTTCATCTTGTAACCTTGACAATGTTGCAAACTGAGTTTCCTTCCATTCAGTATTTAGGAGATTTTGTATTTGGATTCCAAAGTTCATTTTCTTCCATTCGTATCCAGTTGTCAAATCAAATACAGTGTAGCCTTCTGCTACTATTGAATTATCCGATGTTGCTGGCCGATCTTTTAGGTATCTCACATTTAGATTTCCATAGATACCAGATGGGTGATTGGCGGTGAGTCCACTGATTAAGGTGAAGTCGGGAGCCAGAGGAATAAAATCATTGCCTTCGTCATCATCAATGGATCTTGGATTTGCATAATTGGCATCTACATTCAAATACAACCACTCCAAAGGTTGGTAACGTAGACTTAAATCAAAACCGTATCTTCTCGTTTGTCCACTTGGTTCGACAATCCCTGCATCACCAACATAAACAAACTCTTGCTCGAGAAATAAATACCAATAAGCGAAGTTGATGAATACATCAGGCATAGGCTTCCAATTCATTCCCAAATCATAACCATAAGCAGCCGGTAAAATTTGTTGAGTCGTTTGTGCTATCACCACCCTTGAATCATTTGTATGGAAACCTTTTCCTGCTTTCAAATACAATTGAAGGTTATTTGATTGCTGATAAGATAGTTTTGCTTTTGGAGAAAGAATAGATTTGCTTTGTGATCGCTCACCCATTGAAAGATTGAGAGAATCTAAATAACTGAAATTAAAATAATCGAATCGCAATGAGGTATTTAAAGTCCACTTATCCAGATTTAATTCATTGGAAACATAGGCTCCTACATTAGTTTCATTTACATTTCCAAGTTGGATAATATGTAAGGTCTGAGTTTTATTCAGTGTATGTGATAGTTCATTACCTTTTACTATATCTTTTCTCAGATGTGATCCTATTGACCATTTTCCATCCAGCTTATTAAGCTCGTAATACTTACTATAGGCATTATCAAAGCCATAAATTGATCGATCTTCCTTTTGCTTGATTTGATCACCATTCATTGGATCATCCAAAAAGAATGTAAAATTCGAAAAGAGAAGAAAATCATAATTTGAGTAGAAGATATTTTGATGGAAGGAAGCCTTTTTACCAATAATCTTTGAATACTTTAAGGCTGCGTTGGTTCTGCTTGTTGCACCACCTTCAGTATCGTCTATCGCTCCAAATCGAGTAATCAAACCACTATCAACTGCACGTTGCGGGATCTGTCCAGAGGCATCCCATTCACTGGTAAAGTGAGACAATTGCAATTTTATTTTATCACTTAAACTTGGCTTGAATGTATACTTGCCAAAAATATTGAACCTGCTTAAATTTTGCGGGCTTTCAAATGGGCCATCAGATCTTAAATATTCACTGGCAATGTAAGCCTTACTTTTTTCATCGTTTTTAATTTTAGCAACACCAAGAACTCTTTGTGTATTGAACTGACCCAATTCCAGTTTTACTTGATTGGATTCAACACTCTCTTTTGTTTCAAAATTTACAAACCCGGCTGTATTGAAGTTTCCATTTTCTCCATTGTATGGCCCTTTTCCAAAATCTATTTTTTCTACAGTCTCAGGAATGATAAAATGTAAATCCGCATAACCCTGTCCATGTGCATGAGAAACCATATTCACAGGAATGCCATCAGTTGAGATTGTTACATCAGTACCATGATCAATATCAAAACCTCGAAGAAAGATTTGTTCCGCCTTACCACCGCCAGCATGCTGCCCGATGAAAAGTCCAGGAACTCTTTTCAATATATCTTGAGATGAGTTAACAGGGTTTAATTTGATATCAATATCGGAAATTACCTTTATTGGATTGCGTCTATTAGTGATGACAATTTCATCCAAAGACAAGAGCGCGGTTTTTAGGAATACGTTTAGTTGTTGGCTTGCATTTGAAACAACAATGTTTTGCGAATCGTAACCAAGATGAGAAATCAAGATTGTATCGCCTACTTGAATATTTTTTAGCTGGAAAAGTCCTGCATGATCACTGATTACTCCCTCCGATGCAGATACATTAAAAATACTTGCACCAATAACTCCTTGACTATTTTCATCTATTATCTTACCACCAAAGCTTTGCGAGAAACTTAAAACGTTTCCTGTTATTAGAAAAAGCAGTATTAATTGTAATATGGACGTAAAGTTATGCTTTAGGGTCATTTCTTATCTTCTCTATCTAGGTCCGACGAAGATAAAGATGACACCTATTCTTTTTAGAAACTTTAGGTGACTTTTATCATTTTCAGGACATATTTACCATATGTCCAATTATTTAACACTTCTCCCTTGATGTCTAGTAGTTTGGTTTCTGGCAGTATGGCTTCTGGCAGTATGGCATCTGGTAGTCTGGCATCTGGTAGTATGGCATCTGGTAGTCTGGCACAAGACGTCAGACTAATCACAATCCCAAACCCAATCACTCAATTCTTGAATGTTTTTGCGATAGGAATAATGCCACCACTCAGAAGTGATGGGTAAAAAGCCATAGTAAGCCATCTCCTTTTTCAAAAGCTTACGATTTTTGAGTGCTTCTTCAGAAATATTTGTTGCACTGTGAAAAGACTCTTGACCAAAATGATCAAATTCGGAACCCATGTCAAGAATATTACCATTCTTGTCTATCAACCCGATATCTACAGCCATGCCTCGATTGTGCATACTACCCTTGGCTGGATTTCCTACGAATCTTTCATCGGGGACAATCTTCCATAATTTTTGTTGGTACGGTCTAGGTCTGTAGCAATCGTATAAGATGATTCCCAATTCGTATTTTTTTATCATATGCTCCCTGAATCCAAGCAATTGCTTCTTCACTTCTGGACGCAAAAAACAGCGAGCACAATCATAAATTTGTTTTTCAGTGAAATTATTTTCTGTCGCATACCGAATATCTAGAATTGTCATACTATCTGTTTCTATAATCTCGCCCCACTCTTCACGATTAAAATCATCCTTAGGCTTTTTTGATAGGTTATCTGAAATAGATTTATCAAAAGTCACTTCCTTAGTTTCCTCAAGTCTTTGCTCCGCTACAGCAGCCTGGACATTTTCATTTTCATTTTCATTTCCATTTTGATTTTCATTTCCACCGGAATCCCCAGAAGGCGTTTGCTTACAAGCGAGAAAAGAAATAACAATAAGGAGGTAGAAACTATACTTTGACAACTTTTCCATTTTTATACAATATGTAGGCAAAGATATAAATCAAGCCAACGAAAGACAAGGCAAAAAATAAGGAGCCTAGTTTATCACCAAAGGTAGATTGAAAGATTGTCTCATAGGCCCAAGCATACAAGTTCTTATCTCCTACCTTAATCTTATATATAATCCTTACGATCAATCCAGACATGACATAGGAAATTAGTGGATTCAATCCGAAAACTTTAAATGGAAGCGCCCATTTATGCGAACCCCAAAGATCTGTGATCGTCAAAAGTAGCGCTAAGCAACACATCGCCAAACCGCCAGTGAATAAAACATAAGAACTAGACCAAATAGGTTTGTTGATTGGGAAACCATTGTAATGCCAAATGACTCCAACTAAAATAAATAACAATCCAAGCATCACCATTTTTGAAATGGCTGTCTTTAATGAATCTCTAACAAGAATAATCTGGCCCGTCATGTATCCTAGTAATGCGGTACCAATTGAAGGCAAAGAGCTCAATAGTCCTTCAGGATCGAATGGCATACCATAACCACCATACAAGTGCTTCTCACCAAGAAGTTTTAGATCCAAGCTTCTCACCACATTATCTTTGAGAGAAAGTGGATCTTCGCCACCAAAATAAAGCAAGATTGCCCAGTATGAAAGCAAAATGAGAAGAGTAACAATCGGTAATAATTTCTTTCGGAAAAATATGACAACCAAGGCAGCACCTCCAAATCCCATGGCGATTCTTTGTAACACCCCCCATATTCTTAAATCTTTGATATTAGTCTCATAAAAAGGAAACCAATTAAGTGCTATACCAATCAGGAAAATAATAAGTGTTCTCTTCAATACTTTTTTAATCCATGCTCCTCGATCCGCAGCTTCATACTTTCTAAAAGAATAAGCCATCGACACACCAACAATAAATAAGAAAAAAGGAAAAACCAAATCAGTTGGCGTACAACCGTCCCACTTGGCATGCAACAAAGGAGCATAGACATGTGACCACGACCCCGGCGTATTCACAACAATCATAAAGAATATGGTCATGCCTCGAAAAATGTCCAAAGCAAGTAGTCGGTCTGATTGCATTGTTTCCATATTGTTAAGTTAGAAAAAAAATTAGACTTCAGAGGTCAGAAGTCAGAGGTCAGAATTCATGAGTCCTCATGAAATAGGTTGACAACTTAAGGGCCTGAAGTCAAAAATCAAACATCAATCATCAATAATCATAAATCCTAAATCATACATCCTAAATCACCCTACTTCTTCTTTTTCTTACTGTCTCGATTCGGAAACATTTCATCAAACTTATCAATGACCTTGTCTTTGGCGTCAATTTTCCTCTTGAAGAGGATCAATCTCAAACTTACATTGGCAATACTCTTGTATGAGTTTTCACCCTCATTGTCTAGTACTAGGTGGGGCATCACGTCGCCAGAAATATTGATACGACCAAGACTCATCTCCAATCCTATCACTCCAGGAATGGTATACTTTTGTTCGGTAAATGTATCATCTACAAATTGCCAGTGCGAGCCAAAGCCAAGACCGATGTATGCATTGATTTTTTTTGAAAACAATGGCAGGTGTTGTCTCAACAAAAAATTGGCGTAGGTATCTGGATTTGAATTTCCTCCATAAAAAATAGCTTCTGCAGAAGTCTTATTAGCAATCCGTTGCTGTAGTGTAAATCCAAGATCCTTACCCAATCTCAATCCAATGGCTGTATTGTAGGCTTGTGCATTTCCAGCTATTGAAAAAAATAAAGCTGATATAATTATGAGGTATTTGTGCATGTTGTGTTGTTTATTGCCTAAATAGTTTAACGAATTCGTATTCTTTCTGGGACTCAATTATCTTTGAACGAATTACAAAGCACAAAATTGATAAATTTTCAGACTTTAAGAAAAGCTTTTGGTTTTTACCTTTCAGCAGATACGCCTAGCAAGTCTCAACATAGCTTTATACAGGAGCTTTGTAAGGAAGTTTTCTTTAATAAGCGCAATTACTACGCACTTGATAAGATAGATACCTTGCGCGACCACCTCAAACGCAATACCAGTAAAATCCAACATCAAGATTTTGGAGCAGGTAGTCATTATAAGACAAAAGAAAAAACGATTGCTTCTTTTGCAAAGACTTCTGCAAGTGACAAATACAAAGGTCAGGTGTTATTTCATTTTGCTCGACATCTGAATGCTCAGCATATCTTAGAATTGGGCACAAACCTAGGATTAGGTGCGGCATATCTCGCTTCCGCAAATAGCAACTCGAATGTCAAAAGCCTTGAAGGTTGTCCAAACTTGAGTGAGGTCGCTAGAAAAATTATTAAGTCTGCTAAAATTATCAATACGGAGATTATTGCTGGACAGTTTTCTGATACGCTTCGGCGCACGTGCCAAAGCATGAAAAAAATAGATCTTGCTTTTATCGACGGAGATCATTCTTATGATTCCACCATTGGGAACTATAAAACTATTCAGCCTTTCCTTTACAAAAATTCTGTTGTCATTTTTGATGACATCTATTGGTCAGAAGGTATGACAAAAGCTTGGAATGAAATCAAAGAAAGTAAAGAGGTAGTTTTGTCCATTGACATTTATAGAATGGGTATAGTCTTTTTTGATGATAAACTGCCAGACGAAAATCTAAAACTGATATCGTCAAAACTTACTCCTTGGAGAATTTAACTCAATTATAATTTTAAATTAGAAAAAGGCTGATTGAGATTTGATATATTTATATAGAGCCTTTAACAATCAAGAATATGAATTTACTTTCCAAGAAACAATGTTTAATCATAGCATCATTTTTTATTCCAATTCTTGCCTCAAGCCAAAGCTGGTTTCAAGAAGGTGATTACTGGGTTTACAGATACAGTGATGGATTTTCAGGAACTGATGGCTATTGCGAAATGCAAGTAGCCGGTGACACGATAATCAACGGAATAAATGCAAAAATTCTAGCAGTTGATTGTAATACCTTTAGCTTACAAACCAATAGTCCTAGAAAATGGAACTATGAAGTTTTTGGTACTCAAATCGACAATAAAGTTTACTTCACAAACGCATCCAATGGTATGTCTGAAGTATATGACTTTAATATAATTGAGCAAGACATTTATGAATATAATTTGGGAGCATTCCAGCAAGGATGTAGTGAATTTATAGAAATAAATCTTGACAGTTTAAGAAGTTTTGTTTTTGAAGAACAAGAATATCAAATTCAGCACGGGTCTTATTATGATGAAAACTTTGATTACACATTTTATAATAATGTTTATGAAAGAATGGGATCTTTAGATGCATTGCTATTTACACCAAATATCACTTGTTTGTTTGATTTACCAACTTTTAGGCTTTGCAAGTTTAAGTCTAGTCAGGACTCTATTTCTTTTTTAGATCAAGACTGTTTTGAAGTTTTAACAGCCACTAATGACATAAGCCAAAACAAATTTCAATTTGGTCCAAATCCTACAAATCAAAAAATTACAATATTCGGAGAGATTATTCCTGAGTATATTGCCATATATGATTTAAATGGGCAATTGCTAATCAAAAATCTAAGAACTACAGAACTAGATGTCAATACTCTAACAACAGGCGCCTTCATCTTGATGATTTCATCAGGCGACAACAAAGAGTTCCATAAATTTATTAAATATTGATTTAACAATATTGCACTAGATTCTCTATGCATAAAATTCTTACTTTTGTCCCAGAAACAAATAAACATGAGATACACAATACTTTTACTTTGCCTTTTGGGAATCAGCCTTAGTTCATGCAAATGGGATACAACCAAAGGAGCACTTAAGCACGGAGAAAACTTAAAGAACTCAATTGAATCATTTGAGAAAAACAGAAAGAAGCTTTCTACCAAATTGGTTTCAACACTAGAAGATGCTGAAGAAGCCTTGAGTGAAGAAAATCCTGACCTACCTTCAGTAAGTAAAGATTTCGAAAAAGAATGGACGACCATTCAGAATCGCTACAAAAAACTAAAGAGTGATTTTGAGAAGGTTGGAAAAAGTTCTGATGATTACTTCAATGAATTAAATACTCTGAGTGGTAGCATAACAAAAGAAGAGCTAAAAAGAGAGGAGCTTAGAAAAAACAAAGAGCTAAGAGCTACTTGGCAGACTTCATACAGAGAAGCAGAGGTAAGCATCAATAAAGTTACTACGGTTTTGGAATCTGGTAATGATTTCCATATGGTATTGGTAGCTAGTAGCATAAGACAAAAACTAGAGCAGAATGTAAACGAATTGAAAGTAATTTCTGAGCAAGCAAAAGCATTGCTTCAAGATCTTGAATTGTTTACACAAGCAGGAAGAGAGTTAGTGGAAGGATAGGATCTGCTAATGGAAATAAAAAAGGGGATGCAATTTTTTGAATCCCCTTTTTTATTTTTAACTTAAGACGAATAAAGTTTGTTATTAGTTTTTCAACATCTTTTTCAACAGCACAATCTGTCCCAAGTGATAATGAGAGTGCTCAATAGCACCTAATAAATTGCGATAGTAGCTCCCATATTTTTTTTCAACAAAATTGGTAGTTAAGATATCATCATCCATCTTTGAAACTAGTTTGATCCATTCATCTGCATTTTTAAATACATGCTCTTTTAGTTCTTCCCACTCCTCTTCTGAACTAATTGATGGCACATCAAAACTCAATTTATCACTAC
>CALHKJ010000303.1 GCA_938033975.1 uncultured Saprospiraceae bacterium
TTCATGGTGATGTATAGGTCGCAACCTCCTTGTGAGTCTGGCATATGGCATCCCGTAAAAAAAAGATACTCACCATCTGGTGACAAGCAATGTGCACCTTCATTACTTTGGGTATTCAAATCAAATAAGGGAGTGCCTGGAGTAAAAGTTTCTCCATCATATTGACTGATATAAAAATCTTCTTGTCTACCAATACGCGTTGTGTATATCATGGTTTGCCCATCAGCAGAAAATGCGGGCAGATATTCTGAATTCTCTGTATTGATATTTGTCGAAAGACGCTGTAGATCAATTTCTTTTGGATTGGCTTTGGCGTCTCTAGTAAAATGAATTTCACTTATGAATCTATCCGCTTGAGCAAGTTGCTCCGGTTTTAGGTTTCCTATAGATTTTAGGTGATTTAGTTTTGCAAGCGCTTTATCGTACTGATCTGTTTTATTGTATAATGAGGCAAGGGTATAGTTAAGTTTGACACTTACGTTTGGATCTATTTCCCAAGCTTTTTCAAAATTTTCAATTGCAAGTTCGTCATTTTCACTTTGAATATAAACTAATCCTTTTTCGGTAAGGAATTGAAAATTGTCTGGTTTTTTCTCAAGTAACTTATCTAAAACCTTAATCGCTTTATCATAGTCTCCAGCTTTTTTGTGATTCTTTGCCTCAGCAAATTTCTTTTCTTCAGATTTTGATAGAGACTGACAGTGCATGGGTGCCAAACTCATCCAGATTATACAAATACTTATCAGTAGTTTCATAATATACTTTTAACAGTAAAAAATGATAATGATTTTGGATAAAATGAGTTTAACTAGAATTTAATCTAACTAAGTTCCTTTAGAAGTTTTTGCGCTGGTTTGTCACCAAGTTCTGATGCTTGTTTTAAATCTGCAAGAACACCGTTTTTACCAAGTTCCTTTTTGGCCAATGCCCGTTTTCTAATGATTCGACCTTTTGGGATTCCTTTTATTGCAGGGATGTCGTCTGCACTTGCTTTCTCATAAGACTCCAGTGCTTCATCATATTTTTCTAATTCCATTAAGACCTCCGCATATTGGTAGTAAGCCCATGGTAACCATTTGATGTTAGGATTATCTTCTTTGAATGCTCTTTTGGTAAATAGCTTTAAATCAAATTCTGCTTTATCATATTCACCTACATTCATGTGGCAGATAGATTTCAATCTTCTTGCATGCCAATAGATAGGTTGTAAGGCAACACTCAATTTGATAGCTCTTTCTAGATCCTCAATTGCCTCTGCCCAGTTTTCTTCTTGGATCAAAACTTCTGCTCTTCCTAAAAACGGTCTTGCATTGGTGTCATCGATGCCGATTGACTTTCCATAATCTCTTTTCGCATCATGCAATTTTTTCAATATGAAATTTACTTTGGCTCTTCTTTCGTAGGCCATTGCATGGTTATCATATTTATCAATTGCTTTGTTTAGTGCATCAATCGCTTCTTGTTCCTTTCCTTCCTCATTGATCAGATCTCTTCCTTTGATATATTCCTTGACGGCGATCTTATCACTTATAGGCTCAAGATGTTTGTACATCGTAATGTTTCCTTCTTGTATCAGCCAAGCATCTACAAATCCAGAGATTGCAAACTGTGAGCAGTACTCTAGCAGTGTGACAGTATTCTTGAAAGTTTTGTCGTAAAGTTGTCTGACGAGACGAGGGATTTCCAAGGTAAGTTTTTCCTCATCAAAAATGTCATCAGCTTCGAAGATGATGTCATTTTTGTAATAAGTCTCTACTCTAAGTTCATACATTTTAAATGCTTTAGCAAAGCTGTTTGCATTGCTATAGAGTAGTTTGCCTTGAATTATTGTTTTGTAGAGCTCCATTAAGAAATTGAATTACATAATAACTATGAAAAAACTAAGCCAAACTTTCGGCCCTCAATAGTATTTTCAGCGCTTTTTTCTCTAAAAAACGCCCCACATAAATATCAATGGAAATTTTGGGCAATTAGTTCACCCAAACTTTGCATCCTTCTGTGCAATTCGTACAAATATCAATCTTATCACGTCCTTTAAACAATTCTTGTCTAAAATTTTGATAATCAGTACTATAGAACACTTCTTGGAGCTTATTTTCTTTTAAATCCCCTAGTCTATGCTTTGCGTCTTTGTCAAAGCAGCAAGGTACGACCAAGCCATCCCAAGTAATGACGCAGGCATGCCAAAGTTTCCAACAATGATTCAACAATTTGTTTTTTACCCTATAGGTACCGTCCTGATTCCTCGCATATCTTGAATATTGTGCTTGTTCAGGAATGAGTGGATTGCCATTTTCAAAATCATAGACCTGTGCCGACTTTAGTTTTACCTCATCTATGCCTATTTCCTTGGCAAGTTGGTATATCTCAGGTATTTGATGTTCGTTTGGCTTGACTACCAAAAATTGAAAAATGGTATGAGGTGTTGAGGAATTTAGTTTCTTCTTCCATTTTACTAGATTTCTTGCTCCCTGCAACACATTTTCTAAGTTACCTTCTTTTCTATAGTTCTCATAGACTTCTTGAGTGGTGCCATCTACAGAAATGATGATTCTGTCAAGACCGGACTCAACTGTTTTCCTCGCATTTTCGTCGTTTAGAAAGTGGCCATTAGTAGAGGTAATTGTGTAGATGTTTCTTTCATGTGCATGCTTGACCATATCGAGGAAGTCAGGATTGATGTATGGCTCTCCTTGGAAATAAAAGATCATGTACATTAAGTGTTTGTACATATCATTGATGGTCTTGCTGAAGAAATCCTTTTTCAGGTTTCCAGTATCACGAGTGAAAGAACGAAGACCACTTGGGCATTCAGGGCATCTCAGATTACATGCTGTGGTTGGCTCCATTGATACGGTAAATGGCAAACCCCATTGAATTGGTTTTTTCCTCAGTTTACTAAAATGAAAACTAGAAAAGACCTTGATGAAGTTGATGACTTTATGTAAGCTCAACTTTTTTAGGAAAGTGATGCTATCTTTCCAATATATCATTTAAAATATTTTTCATCAAACAGAACTTTGTGGTGGATTACATGACC
>CALHKJ010000304.1 GCA_938033975.1 uncultured Saprospiraceae bacterium
CTGAGGAAGCTGCTGTCAAGGTATTTGACTCATCCCTTAGTTTTCAAGAGAATAAGGCTATAAGTAGAAGTCTAATATCTCATAGTTTAGATATTTGTCGCAAATCAAAATTCCCACTTTTCCAATTTTTTAGTGACAAGCAAAATGGATCAAGTTTTGGTGAAAAACTTTCCAATGCCATAGAGAATGTTTTCTCACTTGGATATGAGAATGTAATTGCAGTTGGCAGCGATTGTCCTTTCATAACAACGGAAATGCTACAAGGTGCAGCAGATAACTTGGCAGAAAAGCAATTGGTTCTAGGACCTGCTAAGGATGGAGGAGTATACCTATTAGGAATTAATAAGTCAGCTTATACGCGCGAGAAATTTATGTCTCTAGCTTGGAATAGCAAGTTTTTACAAGCAGGTTTTAAGAACTACGCTGAGCAAACAGACTTGGATATCAGTTGGTTGGATCAATATTCAGATATTGACTCTGAAAAAGAATTTAAAATTGTTTTAAAGAATTTGAGCAAGAGCTCTTTATTATATAAAACACTTTTTGATATTCTTAATTGTCATATTGTGGGTTTTCAATATTACCTTGACAATTACTCGAGTATTTCTCAAAGCTCACATGCCCAAAGAGGTCCCCCTTTGGCAGCCTAATCTAACGATTTCCTTTGCCTTTTGAAAGGCGTTCTAAATTACCCAGGCGGTAAAATTTATTTGTTTCAAATTTATAGATGAAAGTAATACAAACATTGATCATAATGTTGATCTTTTCGTGGTCAGCAATAAGTCAGACACAAACAATAGAAGGATTAATTCTTGACAAGGAAAGTCGGTCGCCACTTGTGGGTGCAACAGTCCTTGTGCCAGAAACATCGAATGGTACTTCTACAGATGTTGAAGGTTATTTTAGTATAGATGTTCCTACCGAGGCACGAGTTATTGAAGTAAGTTATTTGGGTTATGAACAAATTCAATTAAAATTAGATGGGAATATATATCATGTTATTTTGCTTGAAGAGAATAATCAAACCCTTAAAGAAGTAGTGGTCACTGCCCTGAATTTAGAAAGATCTTCAAAGGATTTGGGATATTCATTGCAAGCTCTTGATAGCAGAGCAATCAATGAAGTGAAGTCAGCAAATTTTGTTGATAATCTAGGTGGTCAGGTAGCAGGGTTGGTCGTCAATCAGGGAGCAACAGGTGTAGGGTCAACAACTAAAGTTACCATAAGGGGAGAGTCATCATTTAGTAATAACAATCCATTATTTGTCATTGATGGTTTGCCTATAAGTAATGGTACAAACTTGAATTTTACAAATGAGGCGGCAGCAGGATTTCAAGAAGTAGATTTTGGAAATGGTGCTTTGGATATAAATCAAGACGATGTAGAGTCTATATCTGTTTTGAAAGGACCTGCGGCAGCAGCGTTGTACGGAACAAGAGCTGCGAATGGTGTAATACTAATCAATACAAAAAAAGGAAAAAGTAATAGCCCATTAGAAGTTGAATTCAATTCGAGCATTTTTGTTGATAAGCCATTTAAACTACCTGAATTCCAGAATAGATATGGTCAAGGAAACTCTGGATTGTTTGAGTTCGTGGATGGGCTTGGAGCAGGCATTAATGACAATATTACTTATAGCTGGGGCCCAGAACTTGATGCTGGCCTATCAATTCCACAATTTGATAGTCCTGTAACCTTGGCAAACGGAGATGTAGTAAGAGGAGGTGATGTTGCAGTACATAATGGCGCGAGTATTCCAGCAAGTCCCTTTGTCTCTCATCCCGATAATTTGAAAAACTTCTATGAAAATGGATTTACTGCAATCAACAATATTGCATTTTCAAAAGGAATAGAAAGAGGGAATTACCGACTTTCGTTTACTGATTTTAGAAGTGAGTCTTACATTCCTGGAGTCGATTTGAAAAAGAAGGTTATTGCTGGAAGGTTCATGACCAGTCCATTCAAAAATTTTGAAATATCGGCAAATATCAATTTTATCAATTCAGGAAGCGACAACAGACCATCATCCGGTTATGGGTCTGAAAATATTAATTATTCATTGGTCGCTTGGGGTCCTAGATCCTTAGATACTGATATTCTAAGAGACTATTGGCAGCCAGGCCTAGAAGATCAACAACAATATTCATTTAATTATACCTTCTTTGATAATCCTTACTTTATACTTGAGGAGAATACGAATTCATTCAGAAGAAATAGATTTAATGGGAATCTGATTGCCGATTATCAACTGACCCAAAAGTTCAGCATAAATCTAAGTGCTGGGAATGATAACCTGGCAGAGGCAAGACAGTATAGAAGACATTATAGTACCAATAGATTTAAAACTGGTGCTTATGCAGAACAGAGAGTTCGTTTCAGAGAATCAAACCTTAATTTCTTATTGAATTATAAAGAAAGAATAGCCTCCATTGATGCTTCGTTTTCATTTGGTGGAAATAGGATGCAACAGATTGGTTGGTCTCAACAAAAGGAAGCAATTGGTCTCGTTACACCAGGCGTTTTTGATTTGGATAATGCAGCCTCTCCTTTAAATGAATTTATTGTTCAGTCTCAAAAGAGAATAAACAGTTTGTATGCTTTTGCTGAGTTTTCATATAATAACTTTTTATTTCTAAATGTTTCTGCAAGAAATGATTGGTCAAGTGCTTTAGCCACTCCAAGTTCTACCGCGAATACCTCAATTCTTTATCCTGCAGTATCCTTGAGTTATGTTGCTTCACAACAGCTGGATTTACCAGAATCTATTTCATTCTTAAAATTAAGAGCCAACTGGGCGCAGGTAGGAAATGACACAGATCCATATCAGACACAAGGGACTTATGTTTTGGGTGTACCGGTATCTTCTGATACTACCTTTACAAGTAACGGAGTGATTGCCAATAACAATCTAAAACCAGAACAAACTACAGCCTTTGAGTTGGGAGGAGATATTCGATTCTGGGATGATAGATTCAGAGTGGATCTTACCTATTATAACTCAGTGACTGAAAATCAAATTATTTCATTTGCTAGACCAATCTCATCTGGATTTAGTGAGGAGTTGATCAATGGAGGTGCAGTAAGATCACAAGGGGTCGAATTGGTCTTAGGAGCGGATGTAATTAGAGCACCCAAGTTTAATTGGTACACTGGAATCAATTATAGTAGGAATAGATCAATTGTAGAGTCTTTGCCGGCAGGCTCTGGAAGAATAACTCTTGCTTACTCTAGAGTGTATGATAATCAGAATCAAACCATCTGGTTTCAAGTGGAAGAGGGAGGAGAGATTGGAGATTTGTATGGGACTGGTTATTTGAAAAATGAAGAAGGTGAATTTATCATCGGTCAAGATGGAAGATTTATTGCAGATAATACATTAAAGAAACTTGGTAATTATAATCCAGATTTTACCATCGGTTTCACCAATAATTTGAATTATAAAAATTGGAATTTGTCCTTTTTATTTGATATCAGATCAGGAGGAGAAATTGTTTCAAGGACCCAGTCTTTGGCTGGTGTAGGTGGGCAGATTATTGAAACCTTGGATAGACCTGAAGCTGGAATCATAGCAGAAGGGGTGGTCAATGTTGGAACAGATGCAGAACCAGTATGGCAAGAAAATACAACTGCCATTACTGCAGAAAATTACTATCGTCAATTCTATGATAGAAATCACGAAGAGAATAACATTTTGAATGCTTCCTTCATCAAGCTAAGATCTTTTTCATTGGCATATAACTTTGATAATCAACGATTAAAATTCTTAGGCAATTCTGGAGATCTGAATGTTGCCTTGATTGGCCGTAACTTATTTGCCTTGAGCGAAATCAAACATTTTGATCCTGAGCAATTGGCTGTCCAAGGAAATCAGTTTATCAATGGAGTTGAAGATATGTCTTATCCAACTGCAAGAAGTATTGGCATTAAATTAGGACTAAAATTTTAAAATGAAGGTGATGAACAAAATATTCTTGATTATAATAATTGCTTCATTTTCTATTGTGTCATGTACCAATGATTTTGAAAGTATCAATACAAACCCAAATGATCCAACATCAGTTGGTCCAGAATTTTTACTACGGCAGGTGATATACAATCTGGGTGAAGAAATGTCTTATGAAGGTTTTGTAGCAGGCAATTTATTGGGCCAGCATTTCTCTATGGTTGACTTTAATTTATTTGATCGTCATGCATTAACGGATCCGCAATTAGGTGGTAACCCATGGCCTGTGTTATATCAAAATCTCAGAGATTTAGAACTGCTTTTGAGCAGTCTAGAAGATCTGCCCGAAGACGTACATTATGAAGGACCTGCTCGAATCCTAAAGGCTTATGCCATGATGCTCTTGACTGATATTTATGGAGATGTGCCTGTGTTTGAAGCATTTAAAGGATTTGATGGGATAGCACTTCCAAGCTATGATTCGCAAGAAGAAATTTACCTAGCAGAGGAAGGGATCAAAGATAATTTAAACAGAGGTTTGACAATTTTGAAGGCTACCAATTTATCTTCCTCTCTTGAAGGTGATATACTTTATGATGGCAATACAGAGCAATGGGTTAAATTTGGAAATTCATTATTGTTGAAAATGTATATAAGAATATCAGCTGTTTCATTTGATCCATTTGAAATTTCGGAATTGTACAATGAAGGGAATTTTATCAGAAACTCAGAGGACAATGCTAGTTTTGATTTTACAGATCTGCCTCCCAATAGTTTTAGAATGCAGCAATTAAGAGATGGGGATTTTAATCTTTTTGTGATGTCTGAAACTATGGAGGAAATCTTAAGTGAATTAGATGATCCAAGAAGAGAGGTTTTATTTCGTCCTTCCGGAAATGATGGCTCGTTTAATGGACTGCTAAATGGTCCTGATGCTTCTAGTACATCTATTTCAGTGTCTGATTATTCATTGCCTGGAACAATTTTTAGAGACCATACAGGAGATCTTGATGCAAACTTCATAACAGCATGGGAGGTCGAATTTTTATTGGCTGAGGCTGCCACATTAGGCTATATTTTTTCTAATCCACAAACACATTATGAAAACGGAATTCGACTAGCGTTTGAATATTGGGGAATGGACCTACCTGCAGGATATCTAGAGGGTGCAGCTTCATTTGCGGATTCTGAAGCTGGAAAAATCGAACAAATAATTACTCAGAAATGGATTGCAAGTAGCATCAATGGCTATGAAGCTTGGATTGAGTATCGTAGAACGGGTTATCCTGCGCTTAAAAATGTTTCTGCTAGCTTGAATAATGGTTTGATTCCAAGGAAAATGCCTTATCCTGCAGAGGAGGAAGCTCTTAATTTTGTAAACTTCAGTGAGGCCACTTCTCAAATTGGGAATAGTATTAATGTAAAAGTTTGGTGGGATAATTAGATGAGCATTGAACAATTACAATGGGCTTTTCTAATTCTTTTTGGGCTCCTGTTCTTTTTGATTGCACCGTATTCCAAAACGGTTGATCAATTTTTTGCCGCTGAATCTGAAAAGGGCAAGAAGCCTGGAGTATGGATACTTACAGCCAGTTTGGTCATATCCTGGATCTTTGCAAAATCAATCACCAACGCTGCCAATTTAGGTTTAGAATTTGGTATGGTTGGTGCTTTGGCGTATGCAGTTTATTACCTCTCTTTTTTAGTGGGAGGATACATCATTTATCAACTGCGGGTGCACGGAAAGTATGGATCTATTCATCAATTTTTACAAACACGATTTGGTAGATCAGCAGTCTTGGTTTTCTCACTCCTATTTGGATTGCGCTTATTCAATGAGGTTTGGTCAAATACCATGGTCATTGGGAGTTATTTTGGGGAGCCAGGAGAAAGTGCATACATACTTTCTATCATTGCCGTCACAGCATTGACACTGGCTTATACACTCAAAGGTGGCTTGCGAAGTTCACTTCTTACAGATGCCATTCAACTTGTATTTTTTGGAATGATGTTGTTGATCATTCTCAGTTTGATTCTGCCAGATAAAAGCGTGACGAGCTCAGATATGTTGACCAGTGGATCATGGACGATGGCTACTGGTCTGAACCTGATGTTAGCAGCTTTACTCCAATGTTTGAGTTATCCTTTTCATGATCCTGTCTTGACAGATAGGGGATTTATTGCTAGTCCGTCAATTACATTAAAGTCATTTATCTATGCTGCTGTCATTGGGGCAGTGTGTATTATTCTTTTCAGTTTTGTAGGTATCTATGCAGCAGAAAAAGGTTTGAGTGGTCAAGCACCTGTAGAAGTAGCAAAACTTTTAGGAACTGCTGGAATGTTGGCTATGAATTTTATCATGATAACCTCAGCCGCTTCAACCTTAGATTCCACCTTTAGTTCTTTCTCAAAGTTATTGGTAATTGATCTTGGTCAGGAGAAATTAAAAACCGTTAAGCGAGGTAGATTAATGATGGTTTTGATTGTTGTGCTAGGCACCATACCAATATTTTTTAATCCAGAAATTCTATCTGCAACTACTGTAAGTGGAACGATGGTAATGGGTCTTGCGCCAGTATTTATTTTATGGAAAATGAAAGCTCCTGCCATATCATTTCAACTGTCAGTTTGGTTTGGTATTCTTGTGGGTTTAAGTTTAGCTTTTGGCTTGTTTCCAAAAGCATTGGTTTTTACTACAGGAAGATATTCAACTTTGCTCTGGGCAAATATCTGGGGCTTAATCATTTGCTTTATCCTTTACTTATTACCAACTTTACCAAATAATGGAACGCAAAAAGCAAACTAAATCACTTGGAGTATTGACTGGGAAGCTGCTCATTTTTGGAGGAGTCTACAGTAACTATCAAGCTCTAACAAAAGTTAAGTTGATTGCTGAAGAATATAATATTCCGACCAGTAATATCATATGCACTGGTGACATCGTTGCTTATTGTGCACAGCCAGAGGAGTGTGTTCAAGGGATTAAAGAGTGGGGGATTCATTCTATTGCAGGAAACGTGGAAATACAATTAAGGGAAGGATTAGAAGATTGTGGATGTAATTTTGAATCAGGCACTACCTGCAATATTTTATCTAATCAATGGTATCCTTATGCTCAAAAGAAGCTGAGCTCTAAGTCTATTGAATGGATGCAAGAACTTCCTGACTTCATCAGCTTTGCATATGCAAACAGAAAAATTCATGTTGTGCATGGCTCTATTGATGAAACAGCCGAGTATATCTTTAAGTCAAGCTCTTGGGAGACAAAGCAAAAAGTATTTCAACAAGCTAAGGCAGATGTGATTATAGCAGGTCACTGCGGTTTGCCTTTTGTGGATCAATTTGAAGATAAAACTTGGCTCAATCCAGGAGTTATTGGAATGCCTGCAAATGATGGGACAACTGATGTCTGGTATGTGATATTAGATGATCTTGTTGGTATGTTGAGCCATGAGTTTCATAGAATGCCTTACGATCATCAACTCAGTTCCCAATTAATGGAGATCAATCGATTGCCACAAGAATATTCAAAGACCTTGCTAAGTGGTGTTTGGGATAATTGTGATATACTTCCTGAAGTAGAAACTAAAGAGCAGGGAGCAAGAATTAAGCTCTGATTTATTCTAAATCATCTTCTTCAGAAAAGAACTGCTCCTCGAATTCCATGAGTTTGTATTCTTCAATTTCTCGTCTTTCTCGCTTGGTTGGTCGACCTGTTCCTTTCTCTCTCAATTCTGGCTGAGCCTTTCCGACAAACCATTCTTTGTATTTGTTCATTTCTTCTGCTGGAGTGACATTGGTATAGCAGGGTGCGGCGAGGGTAGCTGATACT
>CALHKJ010000305.1 GCA_938033975.1 uncultured Saprospiraceae bacterium
GAAGCAAATGGTAGTGTGATCTCAACAGCATCAGATTTTACTTTAGAAAATTGCGTTTTAGATCATAATTTCGGAAATACCTTATACCTAAATAGAAATAGTGTCACTCTGAATCATTGTACAATTGCTTTTAATGAAGGACATATTGATATAGATAATGCAAATTTATTATCCACCAATTCTATTTTTTGGGCAAATGGTGATTCTGAAATTGAAAAGCTCACTAGTACGAGTACTAGTTCACTAAAAAACTGTTTGGTGTCCAATGGATATGAAGGAATAAATATAATCGATGAAGATCCATTGTTTGTTAGTGAAGATGAATTAATCCCAACGGAAAATTCTTATTGTTCAGGAACTGGAAATCCACTAGATTTCAATGATAATCCAATAGATATCAATGAGGATATTCTTGATACACCTAGACCTTTACCAGTTGACACAAAGCCAGATATTGGAGCATATGAAGTAGACTTTGTACCAACCTTTACTTCAACAAAAGAAAATTTCGACATTAATTTGATTCAAACATTTCCCAACCCAACTAATGATATCGTTTACTTAAGTAGGAAAGTAGATGAATATTTAATTTTTGACTCAAATGGAATATTAGTTAAAAAAGCTAGCTCTACAGATGAGATCTCCCTTAGTGATTTATTCCCAGGGATTTACTTTTTTGAACTTCAAATAAACTCTCAAAAACAGTTTGGTAAATTGATAAAGAATTGATCTTTAAATTCAATAAGGTTAATTTACTTCATCAAATCCATTTCAATCTTAAGATACTTGGCAGTGTGATTCTTTTTGATCTTAATCATTTCTTCAGGTGATCCTTCAAAGACAATATTGCCACCATTGACTCCGCCCTCGGGGCCAACATCGATAATGTGGTCAGCAACTTTGACTACATCGAGATTGTGTTCGATGACTACAATGGTGTTGCCTTTGTCAACTAATTTGTTGAGGACCTTAATTAATTGATTGATGTCATCAAAATGCAGACCTGTTGTTGGCTCATCGAGAATATATAAGGTATTACCTGTATCTCTTTTTGAAAGCTCTTCAGCCAACTTGACTCTTTGCGCTTCCCCACCTGATAAGGTAGTTGCTTGTTGTCCTAAGGTAATATAACCAAGGCCGACATCGTCTAGCGTTTTTAGCTTTCGATAAATCTTTGGGATATTTTGGAAAAAATCAGTTGCCTCCTTCACTGTCATATTTAATACATCAGAGATTGACTTTCCTTTGTAAATAATTTCTAATGTTTCTCTGTTATATCTTTTACCCATACACGTTTCACACTCCACCAATACATCAGGTAAAAAATTCATTTCGATGGTTCTCATTCCACCACCCTGACAAGTTTCACATCTTCCACCTTTTACATTGAAAGAAAATCTTCCAATCTTATATCCCCGAATTTTTGACTCAGGCATGTCTCCATATATCTTACGGATATCCGTAAAAACTTTTGTGTAGGTTGCTGGATTGGATCTTGGCGTTCTACCTATTGGACTTTGATCTATTTCAATGACCTTGTCAATATGCTCAAGTCCTTTTATAGATTTATATGGAAGTGCATTTTTTGAACTCTTATAGTAGTGTCTTCTTAGGATTGTGTAAAGCGTATTATTAATCAAAGTCGATTTCCCTGATCCTGATACTCCAGTGACACAGATAAACTTTCCTAATGGTAAGGTTAGTGTTACATTTTGCAGATTATTTCCCGTTGCCCCTTTTAATACTATCTTCTTACCATTGCCTGGTCTTCGCACCTTAGGCATTTCTATAAGCTTAGTATTGGCCAAATATTCAGCCGTGGTACTCTTTGATTTTAAAAACTCTTTTGGTGTACCTTCTGCAACGATCTCTCCTCCAAATTTTCCAGCACCAGGACCAAGGTCGATAATATAATCTGCAGCCAGCATGATATCCTTATCGTGCTCTACCACCAAAACCGTATTACCAATATCTGTCAATCCTTTCAGTGCACCGATCAATCTATGATTATCTCTTTGGTGCAAACCAATACTTGGCTCATCTAAAATATAGGTTATCCCTGTCAACTGTGAACCGATCTGAGTAGCCAATCTTGTTCTTTGAGATTCGCCTCCTGATAAGGTTCTTGTCGGACGATTAAGTGATAAGTATTGCAGCCCCACTCCTTTCAAAAAGTGAAGTCTATCATTTATTTCTTTTAGCACCTCCTTGGCAATCAGGTTTTGTTGTTTGGTCATTTTCTTACTTAGACCATTCATCCAATCCGCTAAGGTGTCAATATCCATGTGGACCAATTCACCAATGTGCTTTGCTCCCAACTTGAAATACAAAGAATCTTTCTTCAATCGATAGCCTTCACAACTTGGACAATCGACAATCTTCATGAAGGCGGCAGACCAATTTCTTATTTTTTCGCTGGTTGTTGAATCATACCATTTTTCAAGCATGTTGACAATACCGTCATCTGCAAGATTGTACTGGAATTCATAAGAGCCTGCCCAAGGATCTATTCCTAACCCCGGCTCCCCACCATAAAGAATTATATCCATGGCTTTCTTAGGAATGTCTTTTACGGGAGTGGAAAAAGTAAACTTATACTTTTTAGAAATTTTTCTTAATTGCTTAAAGGTATTATTGTCTCTTACCTCGCCAAAAGCAAGAATTCCTTCTTCATTGATTGATTTTTTATCATCAGGAATCAGCTTTTCTAAGTCTACTTTAAATGTCTCACCCAGACCCTTACATTCTGGACAAGACCCATAAGGTGAATTAAAAGAAAAAGTATTTGGAGAAGGCTCTTCATATGAAATACCTGATTCATCACATACCAATTGTTTTGATAGTGGTTTTATCTCACCAGTATCGACATTCAAAAGCATCATGGAATCCCTTCCCATATCAAGGGCCATCCTGATGGAAGAAGTAACTCTATCCAATTTGTCCTTGGTTATTTTTATTCGGTCGACAACTACCTCGATATCGTGAGTAACAAATCTATCCACCTTCATTCCCGGTTTCAAATCTTGTATCTCTCCATCTATTCTCACTTTCGTAAATCCCTTCTTTCTAGTCTGATCAAAGAGTTCACGATAATGACCTTTACGTCCTCTAATGACTGGAGAAAGAATAACAATTTTCTTATTCTTATACTCCTTCATAACGAAGTCAATAATCTGAGGTTCGCTATACTTGACCATTCGTTTTCCTGTCACATAGGAATAAGCTTCTCCTACTCTTGCATATAACAAACGAAGAAAGTCATATACTTCTGTGGTTGTACCAACAGTAGATCGGGGATTCCAAGCGGTCGTTTTTTGTTCAATGGAAATTACTGGACTTAAGCCTTCGATTTTTTCAACATCAGGTCTATCCATCGAGCCTAAGAACTGACGCGC